>JAIRZR010000475.1 GCA_031267155.1 Prevotellaceae bacterium
CATGCTCAATATGTACTCAATTTAAGAACATGTTTCATGAGTGGAAAATGGAATAAAGTGATCGAAATTATCAGAAAATATGCCGCTTAAATGGAAAACCGACATTTTGGAATGCACCCCACCCTGCTGCCATTTGTCAGTTCATGGTGTGGGATGAGGTAGATGTTCCAATCCTTACAGTCTTTAAAGTCCTATTCTTTAACCTTTCCCAGAAGCCAGTCATAATTACCAAAATAATCATCCCAGTCTTCTCCCAGATTCTCCATTTCATCTTCAACATATGCAGGTATCATCATCTCTCCAGCACTGTTTTCAAAATTTTCAACAAACAGTTTTAGAGCAATTACAAGATTTAGGTCGACCACAAGCAAGATCCCCCTTAATTGCTCTCGGAACCTGGGTACAGCATACATCTCTCCACAACTCCGTAAGGACTTGAATCAAACGCAAGCTTGAATAGTTTCTTTCTATCAAGCCCACAGGGAATTGAGGATATCCGTAGGGCATCAATATCAATAGAAACAGTCTAACACACACATCACAACCTCGTTAGGGCTTGAATGCCGAGACATTTTGTAATTCGGATGAGAGTGCGGTAAACAATTTCGCCATCTGCCATCGCGTGCAAGCCTTAAAAGGCTTTTGTGACGGGAGATAAACGGTTTTCTATTGATATTGATGCCCTGACGGGCAATTGGACATAGCAATTAAATTGTGACATGGAACATTTATATGTTATTTATTTCGCATCCCATAATAGTTGGAACCATATCATAAACAATTTACAGTTTATAATGCCAGCCTTTCAGTTTCTTTTCGTTAGTGTTGATTATTATAAAAAACACGATAAGCAATATAATGTAAAACCCTGAAAAGATAATATTATAAATGTATCTTTAACAGAGCTCTCGCCTACCTTAAGTTTGCTGTCGGATTTTTCCGAGGTTTGATGCGAGGTTAAATTTATTACCTTTGTTGTATTAAAGAATGGATTTAACCAGACTAAAAAGTCTACTCGGGGTATTAAGACCTCTTACTGCTGTATCTATACCCTGAAACATGCGGAGACATTAAAAGAGCGTCCATAAAAGATAAAGGATGAAGTTTTTATTGATCTATACGAGAGTATATTACAGACAGAGAAATTAACACAAGAAGAAATAGAAACATATAATAAAAGTGTCATGGAACTGAAAAATTTGAGCCTCTTTACAGATTATGCCAAGATGGAAGGTATCGAAATTGACGAAAAGCGAGGCATAGAATTTGGCAAAAAGCGAGGCATGGAAACTGCATTCGCTCAAGCCGTAATCAATGTAGCCGGCATAGGCATATCGATAGAAAACATTTCCAGTTTAACGGGATTTTCCGTAAAACAGGTATAAGATTTTATCGAATAAAAATAACAGACCCCGAGTATGGACGACCGCAAGATTAGGGCGATCCCGCTCAGCGTAGTCTCCAGACTATGTCGAGCTAAACTCCCAAGCCTTGCAAAATTCAGGAACAGAACAAAGCCTCTCCTCGAAAGATTTGCTATTTATAACTCGCTGTTGCCAACAATACCGATTAATATCACAAGGTCGATACTGTTGTCGTCCAATGTAAGAGCGCCTTTTTTGGCACTGCATGTCCATTTTTAGCGCGTTTTCCGAACTGTCCGTTATCGCAGTCCAAAGCAAACAAAATTGCTTGTGAAGGATTTTTATTACTTTTGCAAATTATTATAAAGTACAGACATTGGATACACAATTGATTATAAACAGAATAAAAATAAGGAATACTCGGAATTACTAAACATATACACAATTATGGCAAAATTTACTATTTTCGTATATCGATTTTTCAACACTCACAAAACTGTGTTTTATACCATTTTACTTACATCCACCGTATTTTTTGCCTGGTCGGGTTTCAAAATCAATTTTGCAGAAGACATAACGCAGCTTTTTCCATCGATAGGAGATAAAGGCGTCGAGAAGTTTGTTTTTGCCAATATGAAAGTGAAAGACAAGGTATTTATCCTGTTCAATTCAAATTCCGAAGAAGTCGGTCCCGACGATTTGATAGAGGCTTGCGACGATTTTACAGAACTCCTGATGGAAAAGGATTCGGCGTCCAATCTGATAAACACCATATTTTATCAGGTTGATGAAGACGTAATTCAGGACGGGATCGCCTTCCTGTACGACAATACGCCCGTGTTTCTCGACGAATCCCAATATCCGCAGCTGGATTCGCTGCTCGACATGAAACAGCTTGAACGTCAGATGTCCGACAACTATAACACCATCACTTCGACAGCAGGAATGGCATACAGGGAAATAATCACCCGCGACCCGATCGGTTTGCGGAATCTTTTCCTGTCGCAGATTGGCAATTTCGGGCTGGGCGGGAGCTATCTGCTGTACAGCGGTCATATATTCTCATCGGATACTGCTGTGGCAGTAGCGTTTCTGTCGCCCAACTTCAAAACTCTGGATTCGAGACTTTCGACACAGTTCGTGAAAATATTGCAGCAGGCAGTGGCGGAATATACGGCGCAAAATCCCGGCATTGAAATCCTTTATCACGGGCAGCCGGTGCTAAGCGTCAGCAATGCCGAGCGTATAAAGAAAGACCTGCTGCTTACGGTTTCCGTCTCTCTGATTTTGATACTCACACTGTTAATCGGATGCCTCAAGAACAAGTCCACCCTGTTTTACCTGCTTGCTCCGGTCATTTACGGCGTACTGTTTGCCATGTCGGTGATGTATTTCATCAAGGGCAGCATGTCGATCATGGCTTTGGGCATCGGGGCGATAGTGATGGGAGTTGCGTTCAGCTACTGTTTGCATGTTATTGCTCATTACAAATACGTTGGCGATCCCGAAAAGGTATTGAAAGACCAGACCGTCCCCGTCATTCTGGGCGTATTGACCACTATCGGCGCATTTATGGGACTGCTGCTTACAAAATCGGAACTGCTGCACGATTTCGGACTCTTCGCTTCGCTGGGATTGACGGGAACGACAATATTCGCCTTGCTGTATATGCCTCAATTCTTTAGAGCGAAAACGAACAGGAAATCGGAAAGAGCCTTTGCCATTCTGGAGAAGATAAATTCCTATCCGATAGAACGGCAGATATGGCTGATTGTTACAATTATAGCAGTCAGTATAATCTGTTATACGTTTTCGGGAAAAGTAGAGTTCGATTCCAATTTGCGGCACATTGGATACAATAACGGGCAGCTTGTCCGTTCGCAGGATTTGCTTGCCTCGAAAACCGCAGGCAGTCAATCGACCTTTTATTTTGCCACAATCTCGGAAAATCAGGATTCCGCCCTGATTTTCAGCAGGAAAATGTGCAAAAAACTGGAGTCCCTGAAGAACAGGGGCGAGATTGCCGGCTATTCGGCTTCGTCGAACATATTTATTCCGGAAGGAGAACAGCAATCGCGCATAAAATGCTGGAACACATACTGGACAGAGGAAAGAAAAAAGGAAGTCAGGGAAAACATAAGCCTCGCAGGCGCCAGATACAAATTTTCGCCGGAAACATTCGACCCGTTTTTTGACATGCTTGATTCCGAATACGAACCGGTATCGCTGTACGATGCCGGAATTATTCCCGACGCCGTTTTGAGCAACCTGATTGAATTTACCGACAGCAGCTATCTGGTATTCACTCCCGTGCTGATGGACAAGGAGAAACTGCTTGATGTGGGCAGGGAGGTAAGCGCCGGCAGCAAAAATCTGGCTGTCATCGACCCGATGTATTATGCCAACAGCATGGTTAACGCAATTCATAAGGATTTCAGTACCACGCTTATGGTTTCCTCGCTGTTCGTCCTGCTGGTACTGCTGGTCTCGTTCAGGAGCCTTGTTCTTGCAATCCTCGCTTTTCTGCCGATGGGACTCAGCTGGTACATCGTCCTGGGAGTTATGGCTATTTTCGGACTGAAATTCAATCTCATAAACATAATCATCTCGAGTTTTATATTCGGTATAGGAGTTGATTACAGCATCTTCATAATGGACGGACTGCTGGCAAAATACCGCAAAATGCAGCGGCCCCTGCTGATATATCACAAAACAGCCATATTTTTCTCGGCTATTATACTGATAATTGTTATTTTATCCCTGTTTTTTGCAGTTCATCCCGCGATTCACTCAATCGGCGTGGCAACTCTTATCGGCATGGTTTCGACGATACTGATCGCCTATTCCCTGCAGCCATTCCTGTTCTGGCTTCTGATTACCAGACGGGTGGAACAGGGGAAAACGCCTTTTCTCGAAAAATGGGTGCGGAACAGGCAGGAAGTTGATCTCAGGCAATGAAATATGATGTAATTATAATCGGAAGCGGTATCGGCGGGCTGGAATGTGGATATATCCTCTCGAAGAAGGGATACAGGGTTTGCATCCTGGAACAGCATGCGCAAATCGGCGGCTGCCTGCAAACGTTCAGGCGCGGCAAGTCGGTGTTTGATACCGGATTCCACTATGTGGGAGGACTTGACGAAGGACAGCCGCTGCACAGGCTCTTCGATTATTTCGACCTGCTCGACCTGCCCTGGAAAAAACTGGACGAAGACGCTTTTGCCGAGGTGATTATGGAGAACAGACCGTTTTTCCTGGCATCGGGACATGAACGCTTTGCCGATACTCTGGCAAAAGATTTCCCCCGTCAGCGAAAGCAGCTTGAGACATATACGGGTTTTCTGAAAAAGATTGGAGACGGTATTTTCGAAAGTTTTATTGCCGATTTCGCCAATTCCAGCCTGTTCGAAAGTTCCGCATATCTGTTCCTGCAAAAAACAATAGACGATCCTCTGCTGCGTAACATATTGTCGGGCGGCTCGTTGACCATGGAACTGGATTCCCGGAAACTGCCTCTCTACGTTTTTGCACAAATCAACGATTCCTTCATCCGGAGCACATGGCGACTGAAAGGCAACGGCTCGATGATTGCCGACAGGCTTGCCGGACATATCCGCGCAATGGATGGCGAAATCATTACAAACGCGAAAGTTACGCGCCTGATTGAAACGGATAACAGAATCAGCGCCGTCGAATACAACGGAGAGGAACAGGTGTCCGGCACATACGTTATTTCAGACATACACCCCGCACAAACTCTGGCGCTGATTCCCGAAAGCCGGCATATCAGAAGGTCGTACCGCAGGCGTATCTCCGCCATACCCAACAGCTTCGGCATCTTTACCGCACACTTGCAGCTTAAGGAATCGGTTTTGCCGTATCTGAACAGAAATGTTTTCATTTACAGGGACAACAATATCTGGGATCATAAATGCAGCAGGGAAATATCTTCTGTTTTAGTTAATTATAAGGCGCCCCGCGATGGAATTTATACTGACGTCGTCGACATCCTCGCCCCGATGCACTGGGAAGAAGTCGCACAGTGGGAAAATACCCTTATCGGCAAAAGAGGCGCCGGTTACGAAACGTTTAAACGTCAGAAAGCAGAATCATGCATCAGTCTGGCTTCGGAAAAGATTCCCGGTCTGAAAAATTATATAGAAAAGATTTATACAAGCACACCGCTCACATACAGAGACTATACAGGTGCGCAAAACGGCTCGGCTTACGGCATTCAGAAAGACTGCAACGATACGCTGGGCACGATAATTGTGCCGCAGACGCAGATTCCAAACCTGTTTCTGTCGGGTCAAAATCTGAACCTGCACGGTATTTTGGGCGTGTCGATGACTTCGTTTTTTACCTGTGCAAAGATTGTGGGCATGAATAATTTGTTAAAGGATTTTAATGGTAATATAAGATGAAAAAGATTTTAATTTGCATACTTTTATGCACTTGCATTGCAGTAAACGCGCAGGAGGATTCTGCCGTTTCGATTATTGAAAAAATAAAACAGGCAAACGTGGGATATACCTCCATCACAAGCGATTTCACTCAAACCAGGCATCTGTCGTTCATGGACGAAGACGTCATTTCGAACGGCAAGTTCTTCTACAGCAAACCCAACCGCCTCCTGATGAAATACGGGCAGCCCGCCGGAGACTTAATGCTGATAAACAAAGATCAGCTCGTGATGATAGCCGCAGGAAAATACACCAAAGCATCTACAAAAACCAGCGCTAAGGCGCGAACAATGAGAAATATACTCTCATCGTGCCTGCAGGGCGACGTGTCCATGATAGACGACATCAAAATATCAAGCGGGGAAACTGCCGACAGCCATGTCATTACGGCAGAGTTGACTAAAAAGGGCAGAAATAAGAATATCAGCAAAGTCGTTCTGTATTACGATAAATCCGATTTGACGCTCTCCGTTCTGCGCATGGAAGAACGCGACGGAAGTTATACCGTATATAAACTGATTAACAAGGTACTGAATCAGGCTGTCAGCGACGAGGTCTTCAAAGCGCCGAAGAAATAATTGCAGTGATGGATTTGAATCCGGATATGAATGTCAGGGAACTTTTACCGCAGCAGGGCAGGTTCGTGATGATCGACCGCCTGCGGCATCTCGACGAAACTGCTGCTGTCTCGTCCATGACTGTCAAGGGGGACAATATTTTTGTCGACGGGGATGTTTTTTCCGAAGCGGGGATTATAGAAAATATTGCGCAGACAGCCGCTGCAAGAATGGGTTACATCGGCAAATATATCAACAGGGGCGAGGTGAAAATCGGATATATCGGGGAAATTAAAAACTTTGTCATAGAACGCTGTCCGCGTACGGGAGAAGAGTTGACTACAAGCGTGGAAATTGCAGGCGAAATATTTTCGACTCTCATGGTGCAGGCTAAAGTGACTGTAAACAGCGAGCTTATAGCTCACGGCAGTATGAAAATCGCAGTAATCGATACTCCATAATTTAAGAATATGAAACTCAGGGATGATTTTTTCAGGATACTTGCTGCCCAGACATGTCAGGATCAGATCGAATATTCTATTCGACTTGATTCCGGACACTCCATTTACCGTGATCATTTTCCGGGAAATCCCGTTACTCCGGGGGTATGCATTATCCAGACGGTTAAAGAATTAAGCGAGGAAAATCTCAATCGCGCGCTTTTCCTGCACAGAATTGCGAGAGTCCGATATTTCAAAGCCATAAACCCTGTTGATAATGAAATAATAAACGTCTCTTTGAATATTTCCGAAAAAGACGGGTATTATAATGTCAATGCAAGGGTCTTTGCAGACGAAACGGTTTTTGCACAATTGTCGATGATCTTCGGGTCAGTGTCGGTATAAGCGGCGATACGGCATCTTTTGCGATAGCCGAAAGCCTTTATAATCCCGTTAGGAGTTGAACATGAGGATAGTTTGTAATCCGACAGAGAGTGCGGTAAACAATTGCTATCGCGTGCAAGCCTTAAGAGGCTTTTGTGACGGGGGTAACGTTTTTTCTATTGATATTGATATCCTACGGACAATTAATTAACGCTATCCAACTTTTAGTTTTTTTAGCCTATGAATCCCGATTCAGACATTTGATACAACTCAAAGGGTTGAATGTGAATAACCCCCAATGAAGCGAAGCGATTGGGGGACGACGACACAGCCTCGATATGTCTGTGTCCAATGTAGGGGCAACCCTTGCAGTTGCCCTAATTCGGATGGGCGGATAGAGAGTGTCTCAAAAAGAGTCGAGTGACGACGTGAGGGACTTTTTGGACAGTCCCTACATGATTTAGTCCGCGCGTGGTATAAAAATATGAAGCAAAAAAGAGGCTGCTTGAACAAATTTCAAACAGCCTCTCGAATTATGCACAGTACTCTATTATTTTTTCCAAAGTTTGTTCATGTCTTCCAAAGTTTTACCCTTGGTTTCTGGCACCCATTTCCATACAAAGAAAGCTGCCAGAACACCCATCAGTCCATATATCCAGTATGCCATTCCGTGATTGAAAGTCTCGGTAAGGAAACCGTTTTTGTCAAGCATGGGGAATGTCCACGATATAAGGAAATTGGTAATCCACTGGGCTGCGACGGCTATGCTCATCACCACCGAGCGGAGAGAGTTCGGGAAAATCTCTGCGAGCAGCACCCAGCACACCGGTCCCCAGGACATTGCAAATCCTGCCGTATAGACCAGCATGCATATCAGCGAGCCTGCTCCGACCGAATGGGCGTAGAACGTCGTTCCCAGAACCATCATGGAAACAGCCATCACCAGCGCCCCGATAATCATCAGCGGTTTGCGTCCGAATTTATCGACGGTGAGGATAGCCAGCACGGTAAACGACAGGTTGACAGCGCCGACTATGATCTGCTGCAAGAGCGCCGCATCGGTTGCAGCGCCCATTGTCTTGAAAATCTCGGGCGCATAGTACAGTACCACATTGATTCCCACAAGCTGCTGGAATGCCGACAGTAACACGCCCACCAGTATAATCAGCAGACCGTATGAACGGATCGGCAGTACAAGCGAAACGAAGAAACTGCATATCAGCGATATTTCCAGCGCATTGGTGTTGCCGGCCAGTTTCAGGACAAGGAACGCGACAAGAAACAGTACCAGCCATGTTATCATGAACTTATAGTACGAACTCATTGAAGGCGTCTTTTCCTTCAGACTTTCCCTGATTTCGGCAATTTCGTTTTCCGCTTCCCGTTTGCCTACCAGACGTTCGAGAATGGAAAAGGCTGCGTCATACCTGTTTCGCATGGCAAGATACCTCGGCGTTTCCGGTACAAAAAACAGCAGTGTCAGGAAAAGAACTGCCGGAATGATTTCGGAGGCGAACATCCAGCGCCAGCCGGTATTGTGCAGCCAGCCGGCATCTCCCTGCAGGGCAATAGAATAATTTACGAAATAGACGACCAGCATGCCGAATATAATGGCGAACTGGTTCCACGAAACCAGTTTACCGCGCTGGCGTGCAGGCGCTATTTCGGCAATATACATCGGCGAAACCATGGACGCAAGTCCCACTCCCACTCCGCCGATAATACGGTAAATGACAAACAGGTTCGTGTATGTATAGTCGCCGCTGCCGGGCATTCCGATAAACATTTCGGGCCATGCCGAACCGATTGCAGAGAACAGGAAAAGAAAAGCCGCAAAAATCAGCGTATTGCGGCGTCCATATTTCTGACTCAGCCAGCCGGCAAACGATGCGCCGATAATGCAGCCGATCAGGGCGCTGCCAACGACAAAGCCTTCGAGAGCATTCGCCTGGTCAGACGGCAAGCCGTGAGGCTCGATAAAAAACTTGCGGAGCGACTCGACTGTTCCCGAAATCACCGCAGTATCGTAACCGAACAGCAAGCCGCCGAGGGTCGCAACCAGAGTAATGGCGATTACATACTTTAAATTGTAATCTCTTTTGTTTTCCATGACCTGGATTGATTTTAGATGTAATGATTGATTATCATTTCATACAGTTCCTGCTTGCCGCTGATCTGTTTCGGTTCGCCGTCGCGCAGGGCGATGTCCCTCAAATCTTCCAGCGTAAGTTTTCCGTCTTCGAAATCCTTTCCCTCGCCGCTGTCGAAAGAGGCGTAACGTTCTTTGCGCCACTTTTTGTAATCGGATTTTTCGAGAATATCCGCAGCAATAATCAGGGCGCGTGCGAATGCGTCCATGCCGCCGATGTGTGCAATGAAAATATCTTCCAGATCGGTAGAATTGCGACGGGTTTTAGCGTCAAAATTAGTGCCGCCGGTAGTCAGGCCGCCGCCTTCGAGGATTATCAGCCATGCCTGAGCCAGTTCGAACAGATCCATGGGGAACTGGTCTGTATCCCAGCCGTTCTGATAGTCGCCGCGATTGGCGTCGATGCTGCAGAGCATACCCGCATCGACAGCAGCCTGCAGTTCGTGCTCGAAAGTATGTCCTGCCAGAGTAGCGTGATTTACTTCGATATTGATGGCGAAATCCTTGTCCAGACCGTAATAGCGAAGGAATCCGATAACCGTTTCCGTATCCTGGTCATACTGGTGTTTAGTCGGTTCCATCGGCTTCGGCTCGATAAGGAAAGTACCCTTGAATCCATTTTTGCGGGCATAATCGCGGGCAACTGTCAGCATTTGCGCCAGATGATCCTTCTCGCGTTTCATATTGGTATTCAGGAGGCTCATATAGCCTTCGCGACCGCCCCAGAACACATAGTTTTCGCCGCCAAGCGCGATGGTTGCATCGATGGCGTTCTTGATTTGCGCGCCTGCACAGGCAACAGAACCGAAATACGGATTTGTTGCAGCGCCGTTCATGTAACGGGTTGCACTGAAAACATTTGCAGTACCCCACAACAACTTCTTGCCAGTGGCTGCCTGAAGTTCCTTTGCATAATCAACTATGGTCGAGAGGCGTCTTTCGAACTCTGCCAGCGTCGGACCTTCCTCAACCACATCCACATCGTGGAAACAGTAGTAAGGTATATTCACCTTTGTCAGAAACTCAAAAGCCGCATCCATCTTGTACTTGGCGCGGGCAATCGGGTCTGCGGAACAGTTCCACGGAAACGATTTTGTTCCCCCGCCAAAAGGATCGCCGCCTTCAGCGCACAGGGTATGCCAGTATGCCATCGCAAAACGCAGATGGTTTTTCAAAGGCTTGCCTGAAACGAGCCTGTTTTCATCATAATAATGAAAAGCAAGGGGATTTTTAGACTCCGGTCCTTCAAACTGAATCTTTCCTATTCCCGGGAAAAATTCTCTTTCTCCTTTATAAAAACTCATAATCTTAATTTTATTAATTTATTTTTAAATATTTAATTTTTACTCTGATAAATGTTTTTTCCACAGTTGATACGCTTCTTCATACTGATCCGATTTCGAAGTATCCGGCTCTATCACATCCAGTTTCTTCAGCGAGCCGAACGCTTCCTGCGACGATTTGTATATTCCCGCTCCGATGCCCGCTCCCTTGGCGGCTCCCACAGCGCCATTGGTGTCGTAAAGCTCTATCACTGCCCCCGATACGCCTGCCAAAGTGTCCCTGAATACCGGACTTAGGAACATATTGGCGTTACCCGCACGGATAACGCTTACGTCAAGTCCCATTTCGTTCATAATTTCAATGCCATATTTGAACGAAAAGACGATGCCTTCCTGTGCCGCGCGAATTATATGCCTGCGGCTGTGGATATTGAAGTTCAGTCCATGGATGGAACATCCTGTTTCCCTGTTTTGCAGCATGCGTTCCGCCCCGTTTCCGAAAGGCAGGATAACAAGCCCTTCCGAACCTGTGGGGACAGTTGCCGCAATATCGTTCAACTCGTTGTAACCGACGCCCTCGAGTGCGATATTCCGTTTTATCCATGAATTAAGGATACCGACGCCGTTGATACACAGCAAAATTCCCAGACGGGTCTGCTCGCTTGTGTGATTTACATGAGCGAAGGTGTTTACACGCGAATATCTGTCGTAATTCACCTTATCGTTTACACCGTAAACAACGCCCGAGGTGCCTGCTGTAGCTGCAATTTCTCCGGGGTTGAAGACGTTAAGCGACAGGGCATTGTTCGGCTGGTCTCCTGCACGGTAAGTGACGGGAGCGCCCTTTTTCATGCCGAGTTCTTCGGCTACGGATTCCAGCAGTTCCCCCTGTTTGCTGAATGTGGGACGAATATCTGCCACCATGTCTTTTTCGAATCCGAAACAGTTCAAAATATCTTCCGAAATTTCTTCCTTCCTGAAGTCCCAAAAGATTCCTTCCGACAGTCCCGACACCGTGCTCACGATATCGCCCGTCAGCTGCATGGCGATATAGTCTCCCGGCAACATAAACTTGTAGATGGAATCGAACAGGCGGGGTTCGTTTTCCTTGACCCAGGCAAGCTTGGCTGCGGTAAAGTTTCCGGGCGAGTTCAGCAGGTGCGAAAGACAGTGTTCTTCTCCTATATTCCTGAAAGCCTGTTCTCCGTAAGGAACGGCGCGGCTGTCGCACCAGATAATTGAGGGTCGCAAAACCTTCCTGTCCCTGTCCACCAGCACCAGACCGTGCATCTGATACGAAATGCCGATGGCTTCGATATCTTTGCCGCTGATATTTCCGTTTTTGATAGCCTGTTTGATCGCTATTTTCAAATAATCCCACCAGTCTTCGGGATTCTGTTCAGCCCAGCCGGCTTTTACTGTCCTGATCGGGGCTTCTTCTTTCGGATAAAATTCCGAACTCACTGTCTGCCCACTTTCCTGATTCACTATGGAGGCCTTTACCGACGAACTCCCAACATCACATCCTAATAAATACATTACCCTTACAGTTTTTATTTATTTCACATAGAAAAAATCGCACAAATGTAGTAATAATTGAAATACAAAATGAAAAAAATCCTGCCGTTCATCGGGAAAAATGTTTTCCAATGAATTTGCTTTTACGAAAAATATGATTATAATAAAATGATAGACTGTTGTTTTCGATGATTTTTATTTTCTTCCTGATAGCGATAAATTTCTTCCTGGACAGAAATAAATTTTCTCTTTGATGGAAATAAATTTTCTCTTATACAGTGCGCGGGTTAAAATTGTGAGGTAAAAATGTAGAGATGCTTCGTGTCTTTTGACGCCGCAGGCGTCTGATGTCGATAACCCCGGGCAAGCGAAGCGTAGCCCGGGGTAAGCTATCGCACTCCAGAACTACGAAGTAGTTCAACTCCTTCCGGAGTTGTGACGGAGAGGAGCTCTACCCCGAACTGCGCCTGCGGCTTGTTCG
>JAIRZR010000511.1 GCA_031267155.1 Prevotellaceae bacterium
AGTAGCAGCTACTGCAACACTTCTGCGAATAAAATTCCTTCTGTTCATTTCCATTCTGTTTTTTTGTTTATTTGTGAATCATGAATGATATATCCGACGCAAAATTAATAAAATTTTTATTCACTTCATATCTTATTAAGCAAACAAAAATCCCTTTTTATCTATTTTTAGTGGAGGATTGTCAAGCTTCTCTTTATTGACGGGTCGGCTGCAAATCGGGATAAGTATTGACGTGAATGAATCCATTCGAAAAATGGTGATGATTTAAAAAGTATGCTATCACTCTTATACATAACCAAAGTTAATATAAAAAGACACTAAGTTAAAAGCTTTTAAGCGGTTTCGTATTATTTTGGAAAAACAACAGGTTTTTCTAAAAGTTCGTCTGATACGATGTCTTAAACGGCAATTATTCTCCTCAATACCCATTGTGTGCCTTTTCCCAATTATGTGATTATCTGACTGAAAAGCAATAATAAAGCTTTCCCGATTATCCGTACAAATACAATCATAACTGACACCTGTTGCAAGGAGTTTTTTTCGTAATTTTACGGCTGTTTTTAAGTCTCACTTCCCCCAAACAAAGGATACTGTTTCACCCGTTTCACTGTCGTATGCATAAATCAACCAGACTTTATTTTTCTTTTTTCCTGCATAAGTCCGGAACTCATCTACTTCTAATGAGACATAATGATGACATTTCGCTGTGATTCTATAATGGGATTTAACGGGTATCGACAACACTTTACCGATACTAATTCCTTCTATTACTGATATATCTCTAACTCCAATATCTCGAACCATCATCAACAATATAGTTTTATCAGAGATGAATGACAGCCTTTGTACCTCAATGCATGGTCGCCAATAAACTGTCGCCCACATTTCCGGCACAAATAATTTTGCGTCCCATACGGTTTCTTGCCATTCTTTTTTATCTTTATGCTTTGGCAATCGGGACAATGGATAGTTATTGTTATTTGCATTTACAAAAATACCAATTCATCACCTGATTGCCAAATACTTACAGCAGCATACTTTTTACATCATCACCAAAATTTTTTCCCCGTGCATCCAATATACAGGCGAAAATGCTATCTTTGTGCATGTCAAGACCACACATTTGTCCATAAACTTACATTTTAATTGTTATACAATTATTGAATTAAAGCTACAAAGATAGCAATTGTACCTTGAGTATGGCAGTAAGCGCGACTGTGTGGTCTTGATTTTTATCGCACGCACTTGGAAAACCTGAGTTTTTCATGTAATTTTGCAACCAAAATAAATAGAATTAATAACTTTAAGGTAGGGACATTGAAATAATGGAAAACGATATTGTTTTTGCTGTTACAAAAGAAGATTTGCAATTTGAAGCAAAAGAGAAAATCGAAAGAGAATTAACCGATGAAGAAATTGAGATTGTCCGGAAAGGATTAAATTGGGGGTTACTGACAAGTATTGATGTGATATATGATACAATTTTTTTGAAATGATTTAATTATGTTTCCTTCAACAAAAAAAACAAATTTTTCTGATTCCTTAGCTGCTCAATTTCTTAAGAAAGCACAAACGTTCAATGCAAATATAGAATTGATAAAAGTATTGAAATCAAGGACATATACCATAGGAAAAGCTAATGTTTTAGTCCGCGCATCTACGGAAGGAAACAGGAGATATTTTTTTGGTATTAATTATATTACGGTTGAAGAAATTGCCAACCTTGATAGCCCCTTTGTCGCTTTTATTTGCGGTTCAACAGATAGAATAGTAATGATTCCTGCAAAAATTATTTTTAAATATTTCCCTCAAATCAGCCATGACAGGAACGGGGAGTATAAAATCAATATTGATAAAGATCTAAATATTGTTTTGGCAGGGAAAAATAACCGGATTGATTGTTCTTGTTTTATCAACAATTGGAACTCGCTTTTGGCGTTGCCACTGATTAACGACGAAACAAAGAACACTGTCGAAGAAAGTTTACTTTCAGTTTTACAAGGCAGATTGATTGAAATTGGTAATATACGTGGATATCAAACCTATTGCCCTAACAAATCACGGAGATTTAATGACAAAAACCTTGACGAATTAATGACATTGAAAAATTGTCCCGAATTACAATTTTCCGACTACAATTTGTTAAAGCAAATAAATGTTTTATGGTTTAGACCCAAAGGAAACAATTACATTCCGGAATATGCTTTTGAAGTAGAACTTTCAACAGTAATTTGGAGCGGTGTTGGCAGAATGGCAACTTTAATAGATTATTCTAACGTTGGCTTATATGTTATATCCAATGATTCAAGAAAATATAATCAAGTGCTTGCCTCATTATATGAAAATTCAAACCGCTATCATATTATTGCCAATGATAACTTGGGTAAGTTGTATGCAGCAGAATTGAATTTGAAAGAGTTAAGATATAAAATCGGGTTGTAAATGAAAAATTATGGCATTAGATAGTGTTGTTAAAGAAAAAATATCCCTTGAAGTAATTAGGATTTTAATATCTGCAATTGATAGTACACCTCAAGATATAGCAAGCAATTGGGATAATCCGTTTTTTAGAGCATTTTCCGTTAAATGCGTGAATAAATTAGAAGAAAAAGTTTCCGATGCGCTTTTTTTTATCAGTTTAAGCAGTTGGTTACAAGGGTTAAATATGACATTAGGACAAACGTTTTTCGAAAGTATTGCACATTATTTATGTGAAGGTAAAAAACGGGAATATACTTCTAAAAAGTTAGGAAATCTTCAAATAACGCAGACGCAAAGGTACAATATTGGCAGTATTATTGCAAATCTCAGCAACACCATTAATAGTCCGTCTTTACGGGACGAAAACGCTCAATTATTTCAGGATTTTAATACGCCATTAGTCAATGCATCGGATTTCTCGGCTGACGTATTTTTCGAAAATGCAGATTTGATTATTGCCGTTGAATTGAAATCGGTAAAACCCAATTCAGGCGAAATGAGAGGCGAAAAACAAAAAATATTGGAAGGTAAAGCAGCTTTATATCGACTTTTCCCCAGTAAAAGAATTTATTTTTATATAGGCTTTCCCTTTAATCCAACAGTAAATCCTGTAAATAATGAGGATGTGACAGGTTATGATAAGTCACGTTTTCTCAATACCATTATCAATATGAATAAATATTTCGCATATGAAGAAACGTTGGCAGCGAGCGAATTATGGAACTTCCTCTCCGGAACGGAAAATACAATGGAAGAAATTCTTGAAATAATCAATACCATTTCTACAACAGAATTTATAACTAAATTTCACTTGCTTATAGACAATTCTAAAAGAAGTGCACCGAAATATCTTGAACAATTGCGAGAATGGAATTTTTTTTTCTGAAGAAGAATTGATTTCAAACAACGAAATAATACTTCAACACTTGACTAATGATAAAACAAATGTCTATAATAAAATGGCGTTTGATAATAATGGAGACTACAATTGGTAAAGACATAACAAATTAAAATGTTTAACAGATAGATAACGACAATGAATATTCTTTATTTTGACTGTTTTGCGGGCATCAGTGGCGACATGACCCTTTCCGCCCTGCTCGACTTGGGTATAGATTCCGAACGGCTCGCCAGCGAGTTGGGAAAACTTCGGCTGGACGGCTGGAAACTCAATCTGTCGGAGGTGTCGAAGCATGGTATCGGCGCCAAACATGTGGACGTGATTGTGGAGGAACAGATGCACGGTCATACGCACAGGGGGCTGCATCTGTTTCATCATCACCGTCACCATGAGCATCCGCACGTACACCGGACGATGGCCGACATTGCGCGCCTCATCGACGAAAGCGGCATCTCCGCCGGCGCCAAGGATTTGGCGAAGCGCGTTTTCATGCGGCTGGCCGTGGCGGAAGCGAAGGTGCACGGTTCGACGCTAGAGGAAGTGCATTTTCACGAAGTCGGGGCGGTCGATTCGATTATCGACATTGTAGGTACGGCAATTTGCATCGATATGCTGGCGCCGGACAAAATCTGCGCGTCCATTCTGCACGACGGACACGGTTTCGTCACATGCCAGCACGGGACGATTCCCGTCCCCGTCCCCGCCGTGACGGAAGTGTTGGCGGCCAGGGGAGTCGGCTTCAAGCAACTGGATATCGAAGGTGAGTTGATGACACCCACCGGCGCCGCTATCATTGCCGAGTTGGCCGAGAGCTTCGGCCCGATGCCGGAGATGAGAATCATCCGCATGGGCTATGGCGCCGGGACAAAAGATTTCCCCATTCCCAATCTGCTGCGAATCGTGCGAGGCGAATCGGTTGCTGACGAATCCCGAAAACTCAGCATACTGCCGAATGAAACGGCGGCGAGCAGGGATGACGAAAAATCCTCCGGGCCGCAAAATGAGGCAATCCCGGACGGAAACAAAGAGGAACTTTTCGGATGGCAAGCGGTACGGGACAGGTCGACTGACGGAACGGGGGCGGAGCGGGACACGGTTATCGTTATCGAGACAAATATCGACGACACGACTCCGGAAATACTTGGTTACGTAATGGAGAGGCTGTTTGAAGCTGGTGCGCGTGACGTATTCTTTTCGCCGGTATATATGAAGAAATGCCGTCCGGCCACGTGTGTTCACGTGCTTTGCGACGAAGCGGATATTCCCGCGGCAGAGCGCATCCTGTTCATTGAGACATCGACCATCGGCCTGCGGAAATACCGCGCGGAAAGGATGTGTCTACCTCGCAAGGCCGTCACTGCATCTACACCATACGGTGACGCTGAAGCCAAGGAGACGACTTTCGGCGACACGACCCGCGTCTCCATTGAATACGAGGACGCCCGCCGCCTTGCGCGTGAGAATGGCGTGCCATTGCGGGATGTGTACAAATCTTAAAACGGCAGCAGTCGTTTTTTCCTTGTATGCTAATGTAGCAACCGTAAGGCCGGTGAACAAAAGCAACGGCAACAGTGAGGCTATTGCGTCAAATTCTTCAAAAGCGGACACGATAACAGTTACAGGCGCAGTCTTCACGATGTTCATCAGACAAGCCTGTTTTGCTTTATCCTTTTTCCACGTAACAACATTTCTTAATAAGGAAAACAAAACCATGACAGCAACATCATGTTCCGCATCGTTTTCCTCCGGGAAAAATCGTTGCTTTCAGTTCTATAATCCGGTTTTGCGATAACGCTGTCCGATTGTATTTTTCCCATGCTATTTTTCCTCCTGGTTTAGAAAGGAAACGTGCGATTGAAGTCATCCATAACCTGCTGCTCTGTTTCCGTACGCCTGACAGCCGGATTATTATATTGGAACTCCCGATTATAACTATCCTGCAGTCTCCCGAATGCGACTGAGGTATGGCACTCCATGCCCACGCATCACTATCCGGGCCGAATGTCTCCCGGTGTTCGGCAATAACACATAGAGCTATCCTGCGTAAAGTATAGTAAAAACAGTTTAGATTTTCATCGGTGTATTGATGCCATGCAGGAGGCGACATTGATCCGATACGCCGGAAAAGACAATAGACATCTTCGGAAAATAGCTTAAAAAGTTATAACTTTGCCGGATGTTTTACAAGGATATAGAAAAATTAAGTATGTCTCAATTCAAGGAGGGTGTGTCAAAAGTCCATTTTAG
>JAIRZR010000326.1 GCA_031267155.1 Prevotellaceae bacterium
GCCTTAAAAGGCTTGTAACGGGAGATAGACCCCCATAGCGCCTCAAAATAATATTTCGCCGTTTTTTGGCCTGCAGGAGGGGATTCTGAATTCGTCAGAATGACGGCTGTGAATGTAACGATTATGCCCGTCGTTGCGGACTTGACCCACAATCTCTGCGAACAAAATGACCTTTTTGGACATCTCCATCCGATTTTTGACCGTACTCAAAATTTCTCTTTCAATTATTTTTTCTTACTTTTGTCCGCCGATTTATATTCCGGCAGAGGATAGTAATATATATAAAAATGAATGAAATAGCGAAACAGGTTGGACATATAACACAGGTAATAGGACCTGTTGTTGACGTAAACTTCGAAGGTGTATCGGAACTTCCGAACATCCATGATGCATTGAAAATAAAGCGGGAAAACGCTCCCGCGCTGATACTGGAATGTCAGCAGCATATCGGTGAAAAAACCGTCAGGACAATTGCGCTTGACGCCACCGAGGGACTTTACAGGGGCATGGAAGTCATAGCCTTAAATTCTCCCATAACCATGCCTGTAGGGGAACAGATCAAGGGACGCCTGCTGAATGTGGTGGGAAAACCTGTTGACGACCTGAAAGTTATCTCGAAACAGGGAGCCTATCCGATACACCGCGATCCTCCAAAATTCGAAGATTTGTCCACCGACAAGGAGATTCTTTTTACGGGAATCAAAGTGATTGATTTGCTCGCTCCATACCAGAAGGGAGGAAAAATAGGGCTGTTTGGAGGCGCCGGCGTGGGCAAGACAGTGCTTATCATGGAGCTGATAAACAATATCGCCAAGGGATACAGCGGCTATTCCGTGTTTACGGGAGTGGGCGAACGGACACGCGAAGGAAACGACCTTCTCCGGGAAATGATAGAATCGAACATAATCTGCTACGGCGACAAATTCAGGGAGGAAATGGAGAAGGGAAACTGGGACCTCTCGCTTGTGGATTTTGAAGAACTGAAAAAATCCCAGACGACCCTCATTTTCGGGCAGATGAACGAGCCTCCCGGAGCGCGCGCTTCCGTAGCGCTGTCGGGACTTACGGTCGCCGAAGCGTTCAGGGACGAAGGAATCAATGAAACCGGCAGGGGAAAAGACATTCTGTTTTTCATCGACAACATTTTCCGCTTCACGCAGGCGGGAGCCGAAGTTTCCGCCCTTCTGGGCAGAATGCCGTCCGCCGTGGGCTATCAGCCAACGCTGGCAACGGAAATGGGACTGATGCAGGAGCGCATCGCATCGACAAAATACGGATCCATCACATCGGTACAGGCAGTGTATGTTCCCGCGGACGACCTCACCGACCCTGCGCCGGCAACAACTTTTGCGCATTTGGACGCGACAACGGTTTTGAGCAGAAAGGTTTCCGAGCTGGGAATCTATCCCGCCGTCGATCCCCTCGAATCGTCTTCGAGGATACTTGATGCGCTGATTGTCGGGGACGAACACTACGATACGGCTCAGAGAGTAATTCAGATTCTGCAGAAATACAAGGAACTGCAGGATATTATCGCCATCCTCGGCATGGAAGAACTCTCGGAAGGCGACAAATCCGCGATACTGCGGGCGAGAAGGATACAGCGATTTCTCTCGCAGCCGTTCCACATGGCTGAAGCGTTCACCGGAACGCCGGGCGTGATGGTGTCCATAGAGGAAACCATCAGGGGCTTCAAAATGATTCTCGACGGAGAGGTGGACGAATATCCCGAGGCGGCTTTCAATCAGGTGGGAACGATAGACGAAGCTGTCGAAAAAGGTAAAAAAATACTTGCAAACACTTCGGACGAGTTTATTTGACGGAATTTGCAGATAAAGATATGGATTATGGTGAGACTTTATATTACTGGCTTGTGCCTGGCGGGTTTGCTGGCTTCGTGTAAAAGCAATCGACCGGATATTTCGAATATCGAGCTGAATCTGGAAATACAGCGTCTGGACAGGGACGTCTTTAACTGCACTGTTGACAGCCTGCACAACAGGTACGGAGTATTTTTCGACTATTACACCGAAGGCATCCTTGATATAGGAACCCGCAAAGACAGCTCGTTCCTCGAAGATCTTGAGATTTTCAGAACCGATTCCACTGTTATAAAGGCATGCAATGATGTGAAAAAACGGTATCCCGACTTGAAAAAGCTTACCGGCAAGCTCGCCGAAGCGTTAAAATACTACCATTACTATTTCCCCGACAGGCATATCCCGAAAGTTTACACGTACATTTCGGGATACAATCAGTCTTTGATGCTTACTGACAGTGTTCTCGCTATCGGTCTGGACAAGTATCTGGGACCGGACTACAGATTTTACGACAGCCTGCAGTTTCACAGGTACATGTCGCAGAATATGTATCCCGAAAAGATTGTTTCCGACTTTATCGAGACTTTGATCGGCAGCGAATGGACTTTCAATACGAGGAAAAACAATAACCTGATTTCGAAAATGCTGTTCGAGGGGAAAATTTTCTATGCGGCAAAAATGATCCTGCCCGACGAAGCCGATTCGCGGATATTCGGATTTACAGCCGACCAGATCCGCTGGTGTAAAAATAACGAGCAAACGATGTGGATTACCCTGATTGAAGACAAACTGCTGTTCTCGACAAACCCTTTCGAGATAAGAAAACTGACGGAACTTGCTCCGCGTACCGAACGGTTTACCCACGAATCCCCGGGCAGAGCCTGCAACTGGATTGGATACAATATTATAGCTAAATATATGAAAAACAATCCCGAAACAAGTCTCCGTGAACTGATGGATAACGACGACTATCAAACAATATTCGAACAGGCAAAATACAAGCCGAATTGAAAATCAGGCGACTGTCCGGCTTTGCCTTGCAGGCAGTGATCAGAAGATGTCTGTTTTCCGCAGGTCGCGACCTGTAGCAGTTTTGACTGCATTATAATAGAAGCCCCTTTTTTAATTTATACATCTGGGGGCAAATCCTTCGCCTTCAGGCGAAGACTTTAGTTTTAAAAAGCTTTGGAAGAGAGGTCGCTTCAAAATGGTAGGTGTCCGTCATTGTAAGGGCGCAGTCCGAAGCAATCCAGTGAATAACAGTATTCTGGATTGCTTCGCTTCGCTCGCAATGACGACGTATGGGACTTTTTGGACGTTCTCTGCACAATAATGCACAATTGGGAGATGCGTAAGCCTCTAGTCGGCTTTAGCCGACAGTAAACCCTTCGCCTTCAGGCGAAGGTAGTTTAGTTGAACGCGATGCAAGGCAATTACGGGCTTTCGGACATGATTTTTACTGTTCAAATATCCTTTTAACAAAAACGGCATAAAAATAAAACCGGTTTATATTTTTGGCGTAACTGTAATGAAATTCGGCTGCCATACCTTTGCGTCAAAATTAAGTATGTATTATTATTAAAATCTTCAAGATTATGGAAAGAAATTTCAGGAAATTATTAATGACTGTTGTTATTGCCGTTGCGACGGCGGGCTTACTGGCTGCACAGGTAACAACTTCGTCGATTGGCGGAAACATCGCCGAACCGGGTGGCGCGGCGGCCGGAGTGACGGTTACCGCCGTTCACCAGCCTACGGGAATCCAGTACCGGACGGCGTCAAACGAGAAGGGGGATTACAGTATTCAGAATATGCGTCCGGGCGGACCATATACCGTAAAGTATTCCCTGATTGGATTCAAGACTGCCGAGTTTTCGGATATCCACCTGACCCTGTCGGGCAACACCGTTCTCAATCTAACGCTGGAACAGGATGTTGTCGATTTGCAGGAAGTGGTGGTGAGCGGTTCGCGGAGGTCGAACATGAACACCAGCAACGCCGGCGCTGTTACCGGCATTTCGGCGCGGGACATTGCCGCCATGCCGACCATCAGCCGCAGTATCAACGACCTCACCCGCCTGACGCCGCAAGCCAGCGGACAGTCCATCGGCGGCGGAAATTACCGTCAGAATTTCATCACCGTCGATGGCGCCGCGTTCAACAATGCTTTCGGTATCGGGCAGAATCTGCCCGGCAACGGCTCGCCGATTTCGATTGACGCGCTCGACCAGATTGCGGTCAGTCTCACGCCCTACGACGTCCGTCAGAGCGGGTTTATCGGCGCGGCCGTCAATGCGGTAACAAAGTCGGGCAGCAATGAATTCAAAGGCTCGTTCTACACTTACCGTACCGACGAACGGCTGAGAGGAAACAAAGTGGACGACGATTATTTCAACAAGTCGCCATCGCAATACCGTCTGCTTGGCCTCACATTCGGCGGTCCGGTGATAAAAAACAGGCTCTTTTTCTTTGTCAACTACGAGTCGGAGAAAACAGTCGATCCCGGTCCGTCGCGGGTTGCGTCGGCTGACGGCGCAGGCAACGGCACAACAATCGCCCGTCCGACCGAAAGCGACATGATTATGATGAGCAAATATTTGAGAGACAGTTACGGTTATGAGACGGGAGCGTATCAGGGCTATTCGTTCGACAGCCCTGGCTCGAAATTCCTGGCGCGTCTCGACTGGAACATATCGCAAAACCACAAGGCGAGCGTCCGTTACAGCAGCATGTCGTCCAAGACGCCCTACGATCCGTCCACATCCACAAGTCCCATCTCGCCGACGCCGTTCAGCGGCAGCCGTACAGGCGCCAACGCAATGTGGTATAAAAACAGCGGATATTATCAGGAACAGAACTTTTCGTCGCTCTCGGGAGAGTTGAACTCCGGCTTCCTCGACGGAAAGCTGCAGAATACCCTGCGCGCAACATGGTCGTATCAGGACGAGCCGCGCAGCACGGGCGGAAACAGGGATTTCCCCTTTGTCGATATTCTGAAGGACAACCAGCCCTATACCTCGTTCGGAACCGAACCGTTTTCGTTCGGCAATCTGCGGCAGGTTAACACTCTCAATTTTACCGACGAAATAAAATATTCGCCGGGCATCAATAATCTCACATTCGGCCTGAGCTATGAACACAATCTGACCAAAAACGGATTCATGCGTTTCGGTACCGGACTTTACATTTTCGATTCGTGGGACGATTTTGTAAACGGCAGCAATCCGAAAAACTATGCCATCACGTTCTCCAATTCTCCCGGTTACGCGCAGGCGTTTCCGAGCTTTAAATTCGACCAGTATTCCCTGTATCTGCAGGATGAATTGAGGCTCAGCCGCCGGCTGAATGTTACGGGCGGCATCCGTCTCGATTTGCCGGTGTATCCCGAACATCCCGAAGGCTTGCAGACGCATCCGATGATTCTGGACATGGATTTCAACGGCAGGCGCTACAATACGGCCACCATGCCGGCAACACGGCTGATGCTGTCGCCGCGTCTCGGATTCAACTACGACGTCTCCGGCGACCGGTCGCTGATACTGCGCGGAGGAACGGGAATATTTACCGGACGGATTCCTTTTGTGTGGATCTGTTCGCAGTCGGGCGACGCGGGAATGCTGCAGCAGACAATGATGTATTCGGGCGACGGCGTCCCCGGAAAATTCGATCCCGATCCGAAAAAATATTTGCCGAATCCCCAGCCGGCGGCGGGAACAAGTATCCCGACAGGCGGATTTACGGTTATGGATCCCGACTTCAGGATGCCATCGACCTGGAAATCGTCCATTGCGGCCGATTTTGAACTGCCCGGCGGATTCACAGCCACTGTCGAAGCAATCTACAACAAGGATATCAATCCCGCAGTTGTTTACAAGGACGGATTGGTTGAGCCCGTGGCAATGAACATCGCGGACTATCCCGACCACCGGCTGATGTATCTTTCCGGAAACGCCAAATATGTACATAAACTGAACAGGGACGGACTGCCGGAGCCGGCGACGACCAACAATGCAGGCGCAACCCCTCTCTTTGTAACCAATTTCAACGAAAACACAGGCTATTATGCATCATTGACATTCCGTCTGGAGAAAGCGCTCTGGCATGGCCTGTCGGGAATGATTGCATACACGCGCAGCCTGGCAAAAAGCCTGCACGACGGCGGCGGCGACCAGATGTATTCCTTATGGAACGGTTATGCGACGGTCAACGGCTCGAACACGCCCGAACTCGGCCATGCAAGTTACGTGATGCCAAACAATCTGATCGGCTCGCTGTCGTACAGATATGGCGGTTTTGCCGTGTCGCTGTTCTATCGCGGCGGCAACGACCAGACAAATTATCTTGCAAATTCCAGTACGCTCGTGGGAAGAAGTTCATACTATTACAGTTCCAACATCGTGAACGACGGCGCCGGTAATGTGAATCTGATTTATGTCCCGAAAAATCCGTCCGAAATACAGTTTGTGGAGAAAACCGTGAACGGCGTTACATATTCGGCACAGGAACAGAGCGATGCATTCTTTAAATATATTGAGCAGGATCCGTACCTGAAAACGCGCAAAGGCAAGTACGCCGAAAAAAACGCTCTGGTATTTCCGTGGGCTCACAGGTTTGACATGAAATTTACTCAGGATTTTGTTGTGAATATCGGGAAAACCAAAAACACGCTGCAGGCCGGCATGGACATCGCCAATGTCGGCAACCTGCTTAATTCCGGATGGGGAAACCGCTGGCAAATGAATCAAAATCAACTGCTGATAATGACAAATGCCGCCCAGGTGACGCCCACGGGAAACGTTGTCCCGACATTCCAGATGAATCACATTGCGGGAACGGGCGAGTTGCCTTCGAAGACTTTCCGGAAAACGGTCGATTACGGTTCGACTTTCTCAATACAGTTCAGTTTGAGGTACATGTTTAATTAATGTGTAAACGAATAAAAGTTGAAAAGTATGGAAAGGTTTTTTGCTGTAATCCTCTTTTTGGGAATGATGGTTTCGATATACTGCTGTTCGCCGAACGGCAGGACGGAACAGCCCTATCTTGTGGTGCTGTCGATGGACGGTTTCCGCTGGGACTACTGCGACATCTATAATACGCCCAATCTGAATAAAATCCGTACAGTCGGCGTGAAAGCGGAGTATGTGCAGAGTTCGTACCCGACGGTTACTTTCCCGAATCACTACAGCATGGCAACCGGCCTGTATCCCGACAGTCACGGCCTGGTAAACAACTCGTTTTACGATTCGGCTCTGCGGGATACTTTCGCCCTGTCGAGGCGCGAAGCAGTGTCGAACCCGGCATACTGGAGCGGCGAGCCGGTCTGGATAACCGCCGAAACGCAAAATCTTAATTCGGCAATATTTTTCTGGCCGGGCAGCGAAGCCCCCGTGAAAGGCATGTACGCCGATTTCTGGAAAGTGTACGATGGCAAAATACCTTTTCAGAACCGGATTGACACCGTGATTCGATGGCTGCAGCTGCCCGAAGAAATCCGTCCGCATCTGGTCATGTTCTATTTCTCCGAACCCGACCACAGCGGACATGAGTACGGCCCGGAAAGCGAATACACCGGGACTGTTGTCGAGCGCCTCGACAGTCTGGCGGGTGTTTTGATGGATAAGCTCGGACGGCTTCCCATCGGCGGGAAAATCAATCTTGTCATAACGTCCGACCATGGAATGGCAGCCGTTTCGTCCGAAAAGACCGTCTTTTTGTCGGATTACCTGTCCGCTCACTGGGTCGAAAGACTGTTTGCCGGCGCTTTTACGCATCTTTATACCCGTCCCGAATGTCGCGACAGCCTTGTGCAGGCGCTTCGGAATGTTCCGAATATCCGTGTGTTCAAAAAGGAAAATCTCCCCGAACGCCTGCATTACGGGACAAATCCGCGTACAGGCGACGTCGTGATAATCCCTGACTGCGGCTGGCTGGTTTCTGCCGGACGCCAGTATCCCTCCACTCTGAAAGGCGCTCACGGATACGATAATGAATGTCGCGACATGAACGCCGTCTTCTTCGCCAGCGGACCGGCGTTTAAACAGGCATACTCGCAGCCGCCATTCATGAACGTCGATCTGTACAGTCTGATGACTGCCGTCCTCAAGCTGAATCCAGCGCCTAACGACGGCAATTTCGAACGTGTAAAAGGAATGCTGAAAGGATACTGATTAAATCGTTCCTCGTTTTAAATTCAAATATTGAAAGGAACTTGTCCGAAGCGACAGGTTCTTTTTGTTTATAATGTCTCTTTCTGGGGGGAAAATCCCTCGCCTTTAGGCGAAGACTTTAGTTTTAAAAAGCTTTGGAAAAGAGAGTGTCCGAAAAGGGTTGATGTCCGTCATTGCGAGTGTTCGTTTCGTGCCGCAACTGAGAGCGGAATGACGCTCAATCAGGACATTACATGTGGATTGTGAGTACATATATACACCTCATCAAGTAAGAATAATATCGGGAATATCACAAAAAGCATTACCTTTGTCCGATAAAAGTGTGCCGGAACTGCATACCCCCTGCTTTTATTTGAGCCATGAGTTCCTTTGCGAATTTGGGATTACTGTTTGAAGACTGAGAGCTTTTGGAGCGTAGCTGCCATCATTATAAATCTTTTCACTTTTATGCAACAGTAAAGTTTCGTTTGCACTTATTAAAGTTATTAATTATTAAAATTACAAAGAAATGGATAATTTTAAAGTAAAAGAATTGTTGACAGGTCTTCCGATCGTCAATCATCATGCTGCCGACATGGATGTGGGCAGTAAAGAGATGGTGGTCACGTACACAAACTCTGATGGGAGAATCTGTCAGTTTGAATCCGGCTGTTTCACAGGCAATTTGGATGAGACAGTCCATATCCTGCAAAGAGAAGGAGTTACCGATGCCGCGATGGAATCGACCGGCATTTATGGCGGTTCCCCTGTGCGAAAAGCTGGAAACATCCGGCATTAATGTAACAGTCATCAACTCCGGCATGTACAAAAAACCGGATGATAAAACTGATCCGCATGACAGTTCGTGGATACATTTGTATCATTCGGTTGATTTGTTCAGGAAATCACATTTTGCACCGGAACAGTGGCGTGATTTACGGGGATATATCCATGAGCGGGATGTGATCATGAGGCAAAAGGTTGTAACATTAACACGAATAAATCGACAGTTGGAGATGATGAACTGTAAATTACCGGATGCAGTAAGTGATATTGAAGGAGCCGGACAAACCGGTTGTTTTTTTGAATTTAAACCTGTTCAAAGCCTCAAAAGAAGACCTGGTGGAATCCCTGAAAGGCAATTATCGTCCCTGTTCAGTAAATGTTCTGAAAGAAAAGTTGGTGGAGTATGATTTTTTTGTATCTCAAATGCGCAAATATGAACAGTATATAATAAGTATATTAGAACATATAAGCGAACTGGAAGAACAGAAAAGAATGGTCAAAGAAAAAATGGAACAGACAGAACAGAAGGAATTAAAAAAAAAGACAAAAAAAAGACAGATAAAAAGCCGGCCAAAGCACGTAAAAACGAATACAGTTTTGATGGCTCAAAATACCTTTGCCATATTTTGGGAACAGATTTAACCGAAATAGAAGGATTCAGCGACAAGACATTACTGACCATATTGAGTGTTACGGGCACAGATATGAATCACTGGAAGACCTCTCAACAGTTTGTGTCATCATGGTTACGGCTGTCTCCACGTCCTCAAAAAAATGCTAATAAAGTGGTGGGATACGACTGCAGTAAAACAAACAATCCGGCTACGCAGTCTTTACACAGCAGTAAATCGCCTATGGGGTGTTTATACCGTAAATTACCTGTTAGAAAAGGCGCTAAAGCTGCTATTAAAGCTGTTGCACGTAAGTTAGCTGTTCTGTTGTACACCCTCATTAAAAATGGAACCCGGCATTCCAGCGAATATTTTGAAGCGGAAAAGAAAAAACAGAGTGTCAGGGATGAAAATAAGTTGCAAAAACTGGCTAAACAACTCGATTATGGCTTGACTAAAATTGCCTCATAATATGTTAGTTACGAAAAGCGTCATTATAAATGACCGTTTCGTACCTAAACTGCAAGCGAAATGACGCTTAGTCAGGATATAACAAAAGGCGTCATCATAAATCGAAGCAAACCATCGTTGTCCGTCATTGCGAACGCAGTGAAGTAATCCAGAAAAGCCTCTTAATGTGCTGCTTAGGAAAAGCGTCATTGTAAGGGCGCAGCCCGAAGCAATCCAGTGAATAACAGTATTCCGGATTGCTTCACTTCGCTCGCAATGATGATGTGAGGGACTTTTTGGACACTCTACACAATAATACACAATTGGGGGATGCGTAAGCCTTTAATCGGCTTTAGCTGACAGTAAACCCTTCGCCTTCAGGCGAAGGTAGTTTAATAAGGTAATGAAGTAATTGTATCTGTAATCGTGCGGGCTACTGAGGTAGTTTTGTTAGGAAAATTAGGTAAGAATGAGGTTTTTGGACGACCACAAGGTGCTATTTTTGTCAACACTCACATACATAAAATGGAACGTAATTATTTTTCAATGTATGTAACATTTTTAACACCCCACCCGTCAGGGGTTGAACGTGACAACCAGTTCGTAATCAGTCGGGATCGTCACCGAAAGAAACAATTCCGACATCTACTATCGCGTGCATGCCTTAAAAGGCTTGTGACAGGAGGTAGATGGTTTTTCTATTGATATTCATCCCTCTACGGGGAACTGAAATGCGGAATTTTGTTATACACCTGTTTTTAGAATAGAGTAAAATCGTGCCCTTTTATTTTTTACACGTTACTTAAAGAAATATTTTTGTAGCGCCTAAGAAACTGTTTAAAATTAGAATAAAATATTGGCTATAAGTTGTTTATATGTAAAACATATCGTATCTTTGTGAATATCAAAATATAAAGAATGGTGACAAAATAATTGGCGACACCCGCAAGCGTAAACATCCGTTGCGGGAAATATTAAATGCAGTTTTTTACCTGTTAAAGACCGGCTGCCAGTGGCGCATGCTACCGCACGATTTCCCAAAATGG
>JAIRZR010000517.1 GCA_031267155.1 Prevotellaceae bacterium
AAAACAGTTGATTTCACGTTTATGTAAATTTACAGAAGGGCAAAAACACCTGGTTTCATGTTTCCGGGATTCCCGGATTACTTTAGCGGTATAGCATGATGTCTGCCCTGCCGGAAAACTGTCCGGATTGTTTTTCTATCAGTATAGTGATGCAAAATAATTATTCTCAAAAAGTAAAAAAATGAAAAAGAGACTTCTTTATCTGCTTTTCCTGTCAGGACTGACTTTGACGGTTTTTGTTCTTCAGAAACCTTTGTTTATGCTGTACAACAGGACTTTCTCAATCGACTGTTCCCTGAGCGACTATCTAAGGGTCATGCTGCACGGATTGAAACTGGACGCGACCATGACGGGATATTTCATGCTGCTGCCGTGGCTGGGACTGTCTGTCAGCATTTTCTTTCACAGGATAAACCTGCGGAAGGTTTTATCGCCGTATTTCATAATCATAGCGCTGTTTTCCGCCCTTGCCTTTGTGGCGGACACTTCTCTGTACAGCTTCTGGAACTTCAAGCTGGATGCAATGATACTGTTCTATCTCGATTCTCCTTCCAACGCACTGGCAAGCGCATCCCTGCAGTTTATCATCCTGAGGATACTTGCCGTTTTGCTGTTAAGCGGACTGTATTCGTGGCTGTTCCTGAAAATTACGCCGGCGGCGCTTCCTCCCGTGAAAAAAACCGGAGCTAAACTGATGGGGATATCGGCGATGCTTTTAAGCGGATTTATTCTGTTTGGCTTTATCAGGGGCGGATTCAGGGAGTCGACTGCCAATATCGGCAGAGTTTATTTCAGCGACAATCAGTTTCTGAATCATTCGGCTGTCAATCCCGTTTTCAGTTTCATGTATTCACTGAACATATCGGAGGATTTTTCCGGGCAGTTCAACTTTTTCCCGGAAGAAAAACGGCGGGAAATATTTGAGGGAAAGTATCCGAAAGGCGGGGAAACAGCTGTTCGCCTGCTGAATACCGACCGTCCCAATATACTGATTGTCCTTCTGGAAAGCTTTTCGGCTAATTTTATCGAAGCTCTTGGCGGAGAACCGGACGTAAGCCCGAATCTGAACCGCCTGACGGAAGAAGGCGTGTTTTTCACCAGCTGTTATGCCTCCAGTTTCCGTACCGACAGGGCAATTGTTTCCACTTTCAGCACTTATCCCGGCCTGCCGACGGTCTCGGTGATGAAACTGCCCGTCAAAAGCCGGACGCTGCCGTCCATTGCCAAAAGTCTGGCCAAAGCCGGATATGTATCCGATTTTCTGTATGGCGGAGACATTGATTTCACCAACATGAAAAGCTATTTCCTCAGCTCCGGATACCGGAAAATAACTTCCGACGTGAATTTTTCAGCCAGGGAACAGCAGACCCATGCCTGGGGCGTCAACGACGATATCACATTCGCCCGCCTGTACAGTGAAATCCTCAGCCGGACGGATTCTCCCTGGCATACGGGATTCCTGACGCTGAGCAGCCACGAGCCTTTTACCGTCCCGTACACGCGTCTGGAAAACAGTGTGACAAATGCGTTTGCATATACGGATGAATGTATAGGACAGTTTATCGACAAACTGAAGAAAACGCCCGCATGGGACAGTCTGCTGATTATCTTCCTTGCCGACCATGGATTTCCCTATCCTCCGGGCCTGACCGTGCGCGATCCCGCTTTCTTCCGTATTCCCATGCTGTGGCTGGGCGGTGCGATTGCAAAGCCGCTGAAAGTGGATAAGCTGCTCAGTCAAACCGATCTTGCTGCCACTCTGCTCGAACAGCTGAACCTCCCGCATGACGATTTTCAGTTCAGCCGCGACGTTTTCAGCACGTCCTGCGTTTCGCCGTTTGTGTTCTTTTCATTCAACAACGGATTTGGATTTCTGGACAGTACGGGCGTATCCGTTTACGACAATCATCCGGACAGGGTGATTCTGGAAAAACCCTCGCCCGACGCCAAACGCGTGGAGAAGGGAAAGGCAATTCTGCAAACGCTGTATGACGATTTGGGAAAAAGATAACTTTTAGAGTTAAGAACTAAAAGTTAAGAACTAAGAGTTGGCTGGCGCGCGTCAGCTATATAAAAACTAAAAATGCCGGCGCGCGCCAGCACTTTTAGTTTTTAACTCTTAACTTTTAACTCTAAAAGGCTTACACTTTGATTTCTACTTCGACGCCCGAGGGCAATTCCAGGCGCATCAGGGCGTCCACTGTTTTTGGAGTGGAACTGTAGATGTCGAGCAATCTTTTATAATTGCTTAACTGGAACTGTTCGCGCGATTTTTTATTGACAAAGGTAGCGCGGTTTACCGTAAAAATCTTTGTCTGAGTAGGGAGGGGAATTGGGCCGCTCACTACTGCTCCGGTAGCCTTAACCGTTCTTACAATTTTCTCGGCTGATTTGTCAACCAGGGAATGATCGTATGATTTTAATTTTATTCTTATTTTTTGACTCATTTTGATAGTTTTTATTCATCTAAAGTACTTTTCTTGCGCCCGCTTGACTTTTCTATGATGTCCTTAGCCAGGTTTGCAGGAACTTCCGCAAAGTGAGAAAATTCCATTGTTGAGGTTGCTCTTCCCGAGCTTATGGTACGGAGTACTGTAACATATCCGAACTGTTCCGACAGGGGAACTTTCGCCTTGACCGAACGGGCATTGGCTTTCGACTCCATTCCCGTGATATGACCGCGGCGTTTGTTGAGATCGCCTATGACGTCTCCCATATTTTCTTCGGGAGTAACAACTTCCAGCGACATTACCGGCTCCATGATTATCGGTTTAGCCTTGATTGCGGCATGTCTGAATGCGGCACGTGCGCATATTTCGAACGAGAGCTGGTCGGAATCGACAGTATGGAACGAACCGTCTTTCAGGACAACCTTAATGCTTTCGACAGTATATCCTGCCAAAGGTCCGTTTGCCATGGCTTCCTTGAAGCCCTTTTCCACGGCGGGGATAAATTCCTTGGGAATATTTCCGCCCTTAACCTGATCCACAAACTGCAGTCCTGTAACGCCTTCGTCGCTCGGACCTATGGATACGATGATATCGGCAAATTTACCGCGTCCGCCGGTCTGTTTCTTGAACACCTCGCGATGTTCGACAGTTGCGGTAAGCGCTTCCTTGTAATTAACCTGCGGAGCGCCCTGATTGATTTCGACTCCAAATTCGCGTTTGAGCCGGTCAACAATGATTTCCAGGTGAAGTTCGCCCATTCCGCTGATTATCGTCTGTCCGCTGTCTGCGTCGGTTTTGACTGTAAACGTGGGATCTTCCTCCGAAAGCTTGTTGAGGGCGACGCCCAGCTTGTCGAGATCCTTCTGCGTTTTCGGTTCTATTGCCAGACCGATAACCGGCTCGGGGAAACTCATCGATTCCAGAGTGATGGGATGCTTTTCGTCGCAAACCGTATCTCCCGTGCGGAGGTCTTTGAATCCAACGGCTGCACAGATATCTCCGGCTTCGACAAACTCGATGGGATTCTGCTTATTGGAGTGCATCTGATACAGACGGGCTACTCTTTCCTTTCTTTCGGAACGGGTGTTGTAGGTATATGAACCGGCTTCGAGCTTGCCCGAATATGCCCGGATAAACGCCAGACGTCCGACATAAGGATCGGTAGCGATTTTGAACACCAGTCCGCAGAACGGTTCCTTTATAGAAGGCTCGAGCGTGATTTCCCTGTCGTAATCGTCTGTTCCCTGCACTGCTCCCTTGTCCAGGGGACTTGGCAAAAAGCGTACGATGGCGTCAAGAAGATATTGAACGCCCTTGTTTTTGAAGGACGAACCGCACAGCACCGGCGTAATGGACATTCCGATAGTGGCTTTGCGTATCGTATCAACGATTTCGTCTTCGGTAATTGTATCCGGACTGTCGAAAAATTTCTCCAGCAGGTCATCGTTATATTCGGCGATGGATTCCACCAGTTTACCTCTCCATTCGTCGACTTCGTCGATCATGTCTTCCGGAACATCTTTTATCACAAAGTTGTCACGGACAGTCTTGTCGTCGAAAAATATAATTGCCTTTCTGGTAATCAGGTCTACAATCCCTTCAAATTTTTCTTCGGAACCGATTGGCAATGCAATCGGCACGGGGTTTGCGCCAAGTTTTTCGCGCATCTCGTTCACTACGTTGAAGTAGTCGGCGCCTGTGCGGTCCATTTTGTTTACGTATGCGATACGCGGCACCTTGTACTTGTCCGCCTGCCTCCAGACCGTTTCCGACTGTGGTTCTACCGCTCCTACAGCGCAAAACGTGGCAACCGCCCCGTCGAGCACCCGCAGCGAGCGTTCCACCTCGACCGTGAAATCGACGTGTCCCGGGGTATCAATCAGGTTGATATGGTATGTATTGTCCCTGTACGACCAGAAAGTGGTTGTAGCAGCGGATGTAATGGTTATACCGCGTTCCTGTTCCTGTACCATCCAGTCCATAGTCGCCGCTCCGTCATGTACTTCGCCCACACGGTGGGTTTTTCCCGTGTAGAACAGAATACGTTCCGAAGTTGTAGTTTTCCCGGCATCAATGTGCGCCATGATGCCGATGTTTCTTGTATATTTTAAGTCTCTTGCCATCTTTAAAATCAATCCTTCCTCGGGTTTGGAGTTAAATCCTGAAATGTGCAAAGGCTTTGTTTGCTTCAGCCATTTTGTGCATGTCCTCCTTGCGCTTGAAGGCTCCGCCTTCTTCGTTGTATGCCGCTACTATTTCACCGGACAGTTTTTCCGCCATCGAACGGCCCGAACGTTTGCGGGCATATAACAGCATGTTCTTGATGCTCAACGAAATCTTCCGCTCGGGTCTTACCTCTGTAGGCACCTGGAATGTGGCTCCACCAATACGGCGGCTTTTTACTTCGACTTGAGGAGTGATGTTCTCAAGCGCTTTTTTCCAGATGTCGAGAGGAGCCTTTTCAGAATCTTTCATCTTCTCGCCTACTATATCCAACGCATCGTAGAATATTTTGTATGCGATACTCTTCTTTCCCCCGTACATCAAATTATTAACGAACCGTGTTACCAGCACATCTCCGTATTTTGGGTCGGGAAGTAGAATCCTCTTTTTAGGCTTCGCTTTTCTCATTTCTTTATCTTTTTATTAAATTTTATAATTTACTTTTATTTCTTTTTAGTTGCGGCTGCGGCAGTCGCTTTCGGACGTTTTGTTCCATAGAGCGAGCGTCCCTGTTTGCGTCCTTCCACTCCCGAAGCATCCAGCGCTCCGCGTACCAGATGGTAACGGACTCCCGGAAGATCCTTTACGCGACCTCCGCGTACCAGTACTATCGAGTGTTCCTGCAAATTGTGCCCTTCGCCGGGAATGTATGCGTTCACTTCCTTGAGATTGGTCAGCCTCACGCGGGCAACTTTTCTCATAGCCGAATTTGGCTTCTTTGGCGTGGTCGTGTACACCCGCACACATACTCCCCGCCTTTGCGGACTGGCGTCCAGCGCTGGAGCCTTGCTGTTATTCTCCGATTTCTGCCGCCCTTTTCTTACTAACTGTTGAATCGTTAACATAAATTGCTGTTATTCTTTATTTTAATATTAAAACCATTATATAAAACGGTTTGCAAAGGTACAAACTTTTTTTAATTCCAAATATTTTTTTGTTTTTTTTATTCATGAACGTCTAAAAGGCGAAATATTATTTTGAGGCGTTATACCACGCGCGGGGTAGTTTTGTGCATTGCAGACTGACGCCGTATGGCGTCCAATATGGATAACCTCGAATAAGCCGCAGGCGCAGTTCGGGGACATAGACAGCGCTCTACCGGAACTGCGTAGCAGTTCAACTCCATACGGAGTTGTGTCGGAGAGATATACGTACCCCGGGCTGCGCTTCGCTTGCACGGGGTTATCCACATCAAACGCCTACGGCGTTAAAAGGCACGAAGCATCTCTACATTTTTATCTCACAATTTTAGCCCGCACACTGTATAAGAGAAGTAATTTTCGGATTCCTGACATTAATCAGGAGATTTATTTGATGCAGTTCGGAACTTTGGAGTTTTTCCTGTTTACCGCAAAGTCGCAGATGCACAAAGTTTTGGGAGACCTTGGCAATGCATCGCGAAATTTTCAATTTTCAATTTTCAATTGAAAAAGTTGCCGGTTATTTTCAATCAGAACATTTATTCTGTCTATCAGTTTGGCGGTCAGAGACTTGATGTTGAAAGCCTGTCTGTGAGATTCCAGACTGTGTATATCGGTTCCCGTAAAAGTGTAGAAGTCATTATTGAGAAGATATTCCGCATTTTCCTGTACCTGTCTGCCGTAATATCCTGTCGGAGAAAGCAGATTTAGCTGGAAAAACAGAAAGCCGTCCGCTTTCAGTTTTCTGTAATCGTTTTTATCCATGTACAGATAGCGTTCGGGATGCGCAAGGATGATGCGGTATCCCTTTTTCTTTATTTTTTGGATTGTCTGATGAAAGTTGAGGGGAGGATTGAGATATGAGGTTTCAACCAGCAGATGGTCGTCTGCAATGGCAAGCGGTTTGTTTTTAGAGTTTTCCAAATGCGAATCAAAACTGCCGTCGAGCATGTATTCGGCGGCCAGTCTCAAGTCAATATTGCCGGCATATCCATTAATCAGATTATCGAAATGCCGTTTTAAGGATTTCGGGTTGTTTTCCGGAAAGTTTTCCATGACATGCGGAGTGAGATAGATGCCCCGGACGCCCTGCTCTTCAAGACAGTCCAAGGCGGCAAAAGTCTCCCTTTCCGTCTTCATGCCGTCGTCCACTCTGTAAAGAAGATGGGAATGAATGTAGCTCATGCCCTGCAGCAGCCCGGACTCGGCAATGCTGTATTTCTTCCTGAAAAACGGCAAAGTAATTTTGAATTTTGAATTTTGAATTGGTCGCGATGCAACGAACGTAATTCGTAATTGAGTTCGTAAAATGGCTCAGCCCTTTTCGCCATATCCGTATCCGCAGGCATGACCGTAACGTCCATAACCCCCGTAATATTTGCCGGATGACATGCTGGAGCCGTTAAGCAGGACTGCCATGTTCGGAAATTTTCCCGTCCTGTAGATTTGCTCCAGCTCGGGAAGCAGGCGGCGGTCAAGCAGTCCCTCGCGGACAACGAATATCGTCATTCCCGCAACATCCGCCACGATGGAAGCGTCCGCCACAATGTTTACCGGCGTGGTATCCAGAAAAACATAGTCATACCGCTGTTGCAGGGTGGATATGAGTTCTTCGAATCTTGGGCTTAACAGCAGTTCGGCGGGATTCGGGGGCAGTTTTCCAACCGGAAGCACGTCAAGACTGGGATTGAGCCACTCCCTTACCCTGATGGCAGGAGCGCTACTAAGCTCAGGCGCGGTATATGCGCAAAACGATTTCGACAAATATCTTAAAGAGCAGCGTGCTGTTTTTGAACGGTACAAACTGCAGGAGCAGGACAATTTCAATCGCTATCGCGATTCCATTAATCGCGAATATGCCGCTTATTTGGAGAAACAATGGGAGGTCTTCAAGCTACAGAAAGAAGAGCCGCCCATCAAAAATCCTGTTCCGGAACCTCCGGTTACTTACAGGGATAAAAGCTACAGTATAAGCTACAATAAAAACCTTGTCGATTTTTATGCCAGCTATCCCTGCGTTGAATTTTCGGTATATGCCGAAGCGCCCTTAGACCCTGAAACGCTACAGGGCATCGAATCGCAGATAGCTCAGGGCGTCCGCGACAAATCGCAGGAGGAAGCCGTAAATCTTCTTCTGCATTTTGTACAGTTGTATTTTGAATATAAAACGGACGCCCAACAGTTCGGTTACGAACGCTGGTTCTTTGCCGAAGAAACCATAGCTTCCTCCTATTCCGACTGTGAAGACCGGTCGATACTTTTTGTCCAACTGGTTCGCCGGATACTCGGCATGAAAGTCGGCCTGGTCTATTATCCCGGAATACATCTTGCTACAGCTGTGAAATTTGACAGTCCGCAAACCGATGGCGATTATGTTCTTTTAGACGGAGAAAAATATCTGATATGCGACCCTACATACAGGAGAGCGGGTCTTGGCGCCGCCATGCCAAAATTGGACATGGCAATTTTATTTCAGCAATTAAATTCGAGACATTAAACATTTATACGTTATTTAGTTTTAACTCCCTTTTTGTCGTACACCTCAAAATAATATTTCGCCAAAAAATTTGCATCAAAAAATTATTCCGTATCTTTACGCCCGCTTATATGGTAGAAAATGAGGAGCGTTATAGTTGTATTAATTGTATGTTTTTGCACAAATCTTTCTGCACAAACAACTAAGAAACAGTATATTGAAAATTTCAAAAATCTGGCTGTCGACCAGATGAAAAGCTCGGGAGTTCCGGCGAGTATAATTCTCGGACAGGCCTGTCTGGAGTCCGGATATGGAAAAAGTTCCCTGACTGTCGAGGGGAAAAACCATTTCGGAATAAAGTGTCACAGCAGCTGGACCGGGGAAAAGATGTATCACGACGACGACCTTAAAGGAGAATGTTTTCGCAAGTATAAAACCGACGCGGAATCCTTTGCCGACCATTCCGATTTTTTGAGATATAATAAACGGTATGCCTTCCTGTTCGATTTGAAGCCTACGGATTATAAAGCCTGGGCATACGGTCTTAAAAAAGCGGGATATGCAACCAATCCACAGTATGCCGAATCGCTGATTAAAGTCATAGAAGATAATGAATTATATCTGTACGACAAGGGAGTTAAAATACAGGTATCTTCGCCGATAGTGCTGGAAAAGATCGAGTTCGAGAATTTCGTTATCCAGCTTAACAGAAAAATACATACCCGCAACGAGGTCAAATATGTTATTGCAAACGAGGGAGACACCTTCGAATCGTTAGCCGAAGAGTTTAAGCTGACAAAGAGACAGCTGTTGAAATTCAACGATCTGGACAAAAAGGCGGAAATCTATGCAGGACAGGAACTGTACATCAAGCCCAAGAAAAAGCGTTCGAGCAGCAATTTCCCGATCCATATCGCCCAGAAAGGCGAGACGATGCAGCAGATTTCACAGCAGTATGCCGTGAAACTCAAGTCGCTGTATCGCTACAACCAGATGAAATCCGGCGACAGTCCGGAAGAAGGTCAGGAAGTATTCATGAGAAATAAAATGAAACGATAGAAATTGGATAAACTTGTAAACCGTCTGAAATATATACTCTTACTGCCTCTTTCTCTTGTCTGGAAGGCGGCAGTCGTGTTGCGCAATAAATTATATGACAGCGGCCGGCTTGCGTCATGCCGTTTCGGGATACCGCTTATTTCCGTCGGAAACATTACCGTCGGCGGCACGGGGAAAACTCCTCATACGGAATATCTTGCAGAAATGCTGAGCAGGGATTTCAGCCTGTCCGTACTTTCGAGAGGTTACAGGCGGAAGTCAAAGGGATTTCAGTATGTTGAATCTGGGGATCGGGCATCGGAAACGGGCGACGAACCTTTGCAGATAAAACGAAAATATCCGGAGATTATTGTTGCCGTGGACGCCGACAGAGCGCATGGAATAAGACGCTTACAGTCGGATTATCCCTCTCTTGATCTGATTCTGCTCGACGACGCATTTCAGCACAGGAAAGTTACTCCCTCGCTGAATATCGTGCTGATCGACTGTAACCGTCCCGTCTGGAATGATTCGATGCTGCCCGCCGGCAGGCTCCGCGACTGCATCTCAAGCCTGTACAGGGCTGATATTATTGTCGTAAGCAAATGTCCGGAAAACATTGCCGGCGAAGAAAAGCAAAGATATGCCGACAGGCTGAAAAAGTACGGTAAGCCGGTATATTTCAGCCGTTTTGAATATGGGAAAGAATATCCGCTGTCCGGCGGGGACAGTTCTCTTTTCGATCCGGCGAACATGCTGGCGGTCTCGGGAATCGCAAATCCCGCTGTCTTTTTCGAGCAGCTCGAGAAACAGTATCCCGGATCTGTCATCGAAAAAGCCGTCTTCCCCGACCATCATGCCTTTTCGGAAAGGGATATCCGGACTGTCCTTAAAAAAGCTGGATCGCGCACAATTCTCACCACCGAAAAGGACGGCGTACGATTAATTTCGTATTTTTGCGCAGCAAAAGAACAGGTTCCGGCAAATATATTCTGTGTTCCTGTTAAAGTAAAAATAGATGATTCAAACAGTTTTAATATTAACATAAACAGTCATGTACGAAAAAATAAAGAAAACGGCAGACTTTATCAGAACCGAAATAAGCCTGCGCCCGGATACGGGAATAATACTTGGAAGCGGACTTGGAGGACTGGCGACAAAAATCGCCGAACGCGAAACGCTTGAATATTCCGGCATCGAGGGATTTCCCGTTTCAACGGTCGAGGGTCACAGGGGACGCCTGATTTTCGGGAAACTTAATTCAGCGAATGTTGTTGCCATGCAGGGGCGCTTCCACTACTACGAAGGCTACAGCATGGAACAGGTAACTTTCCCCGTAAGGGTAATGAAAGAGCTTGGAATAAAACGGCTGTTCGTGTCGAACGCAAGCGGCGGACTGAATCCGGGGTACGGAATAGGCGCTCTGATGGTTATTTCCGACCATATAAACCTGCTCCCCAATCCCTTAATCGGAGTAAACGACGACAAGCTCGGACTCAGGTTTCCCGATATGAGCCATCCCTACGACCTCAGTTTGATTGATTTGGCTTTCGAAGTGGCAAAACGGCAGTCGATCAGGCTGGAAAAGGGCGTTTACGTCGGCACGACGGGACCGACCTTCGAAACTCCTGCCGAATACCGCTATTTCAGGCTGATCGGGGGAGACGCCATCGGGATGTCCACTGTGCCCGAGGTGATTGTGGCGCGTCATGCCGGGCTTCCCGTTTTCGGAATTTCCGTGATTACGGATATCGGCGTGGAGGGAAAAATCGTGGAAGTTTCGCACGAGGACGTGCAGAGGGAAGGCGCCAAAGCCGAAGTCAAAATGACTGCCGTCATATCGGGAATGCTGGATAGCCTGGGCGATTGAATTTATATGTAATGTCGAAAAAAAATATTTATATGGATACAGAAAAAGTAAACTGTTTAATAATCGGCAGCGGTCCTGCCGGTTACACTGCTGCGATCTATGCTTCGAGGGCAAACCTGAATCCCGTGCTGTACGAGGGTTTACAGCCCGGAGGTCAACTGACTACAACGACGGAGGTGGAAAATTTCCCCGGCTATCCCGATGGCATATCGGGTTTCCAGATGATGGAAGACATGAAAAGGCAGGCTTTGCGTTTCGGTACGGATATCCGTTCATGCGATATTGTGGAAGTCGATTTTTCGTCGCGCCCCTTCATTCTCAGGACAGGCGATGGAAAGGAAATATCCGCTAAAACGGTCATTGTCGCTACCGGCGCCACAGCGAAATATCTCGGACTTCCTTCCGAAGAAAAATTCAAGGGACAGGGAGTTTCGGCATGTGCTACCTGCGATGGCTTTTTCTACAGGAAAAAGGATGTCGCCGTCGTTGGAGGCGGAGACACTGCCTGCGAGGAAGCGGCTTATCTGGCGGGATTGTGCAACAGGGTTTACATGATTGTCAGGAGAAATGTCCTGAGAGCTTCAAAGGCAATGCAGGACAGGGTGCTGAATGCCGGCAATATCGAGATTCTCTGGGAACACCGGACGAAAGAGTTGCTGGGCGACGAAAGCGGCGTCACGGGCGCCCTGCTGACAGATAAACACGGAGAGGATCATCTTATTGATATTCACGGATTCTTTCTGGCTATCGGTCATCATCCCAATTCCGAGATATTCAGGAAATACCTGGAAACGGACGAACTTGGCTATATAATAACGAAAGGAAAAACAACGGCTACGAATGTCCCGGGCGTATTTGCCGCAGGCGACGTCCAGGATCCCCGCTATCGACAGGGCATAACCGCCGCCGCAAGCGGTTGCATGGCAGCCAGAGACGCGGAAGCCTTTTTTAACTGAAAACTGAAAGTTAAAAGTTAAAAGTTTCGCAATGCATGGCAAGTTTGAAATGAAAAGTGGCGAAATATTATTTTGAGGCGCTATGGACATATTTTGGGGTGTACAACAAAAAGGGAGTTAAAAACTAAATTTGAGCAGCGTTATTTAACGTTAAAAACAAAAGCCTCTATCTCCCGTTACAAGCCTTTTAAGGCTTGCATGCAATAGCAAACACAGGCTCGGCGCAGTCTCCAGACTGCGCCGTAACAAAAGCAATCCTCCGGCAACAAAACGCCGACAGGCAAGTATTTAGCCCTGACTGTAGAAGTCGGGGCTTTTTGCTTCGGATTCGGAGTAAAAAGCCTCGACTTCGGAGCAAAAAGCCTCGACTTCGGAGCAAAAAGCTATCCTGTAACGAGAGATAGATGCTTTTGTTTTTAACGCTGGTTCTACTGTTATTTGTGTGGAAGCATGTCAAGATCACCGTTAAAAAAAAGGATTGCTATTCTGAAATTTTCAGTAATTCTGTACCCTCTTCCAATTGTCTTTCATATAACAGCATTGCAAGCGAATAATATGAAGCAGATTATTGATGCGACAAAAAATCCCGTCAGTCCCCCATTAAAGGGTTTAATGCAAAAAGCATATAACATTGCCGGAATCAAAAATCCCGTAAGGGATGAAATATTGGTAGAAATCAATTCATTGTCCAGCAAAATCCCGTCAGGGATGACATGTGGTATCTCCGTTTTTACATGTCATCCCTTTCATATAACTCCTTTCCAATTAATTAATATTAAGCCAATTGAGTATTTGCCAAATTTTCATATATTTTAATTTGCTCTTCAATT
>JAIRZR010000522.1 GCA_031267155.1 Prevotellaceae bacterium
CAATCTGCGAGAGAGAGAGAGAGAGAGAGAGAGAGAGAGAGAGAGAGAGAGAGAGAGAGAGAGAGAGAGAGAGATTCTTTCTAATAATATTAGAAATGTGTCCGTTATTCATAGTAATATAACGGTAATATACTTAAACAATAAATAAATGATAAAATCATGAAACCTATATTAAATACCTCATAGGGCATGACAGTTAGCAGATTCTTTAGAAGAGTCTCAGTCCAATCGGGATACAAAATTTCCGAGTGTAAACACTCCTTTCTATACGGAGTGTAATCTGAACCAACTTTTGCCTCGGCAAGAGTATAATAGTAAATAAAATAAAAATGTTAAGAATGTATTAAAAAAATTATGAAATTTAAAATAATTGGATTCTTTTTTTTAATGTTCTTCTGTTCCGGTATCTATGCACAGACAAAAACGATAACGGGACATGTGAAGGACGCTAATGACAATTCTCCGCTTCCCGGAGTTGCCGTACAAGTAAAAGGTACCTCTATCGGAATAACTACCGGATCTCTCGGTGAATTTTCAATCAATGCCGGCGAGAGCGATACGCTTGTATTTTCTCTTGTCGGAAAGAAGGTAGTAACACAGGCTGTAGGACAGCAGTCTGCTTTTGAAATCGTAATGTATGACGCTGAAGAGTCGGAACTTGAAGAACTCACCGTTGTGGGTTTTGGCACACAAAAGAGATCAAGCGTAGTTGCATCCATTACTACTGTAAAACCTTCGGAGCTGAGAGTTTCGGCATACAACCTCACCAGCGGTTTTGCAGGTAGGATTCCCGGCATGATTTCTTATCAGACCTCGGGAGAGCCGGGGAACGACCTTGCCCAGTTCTTTGTCCGGGGCGTTACGACTTTCGGATACACTCCATCTCCGCTGATTCTGATTGACGGCTTTGAATCAAGTGCGTATGAACTGGCGAGACTGCAGGTTGACGATATCGAGAGTTTCTCGATACTTAAGGATGCCTCTGCCGCGGCGCTTTACGGAGCACGGGGCGCCAACGGCGTTTTACTTGTCATAACGAAAACCGGTAAAAGGGATGCCGGAATATCCATCAATGCAAGGGTCGACACGCATATCGCAACCCCTACAAAGATGATTGAAATGGTCGACGCCATCGAATACATGCGCATGTACAACGAAGGGGTCAATACGAGAACTCCCCTGGCGGGAAACTATTACAGCGAGCAGGTTATCGAGTCGACCAGAAACAACGAAAACCCCATGATTTACCCGAATGTTGACTGGTACCATGAACTGTTCAAGCAGACAACAATCAACAAGAGAGCTACAGTCAATCTCTCCGGCGGCGGTAATATCGCACGGTTTTATGTTTCCGGCGGTTTTGAAAACGAAAACGGACTGCTGAAGGAAGATCCGCGCAACAAGTTTAATTCCAACATCAATATCAATCGTGTGCACATGCGCAGCAACGTTGTTTTCGATATTACGAAAACAACGACTTTAGACACGAGAATACAGGCGGAATTTGAACGTTACAATGGGCCGTTTAACAGCGCAGGCGACATTTTCAATATGGTTATGGACGTCAATCCCGTGGATTTTCCTGCGGTATATGAACCCGACGAAGCTCACAGATTTGTTTCCCATACGCTTTTCGGCAGTACCTTAGTTGACGGTGCAATTAAATCGAATCCATACGCCGAAATGGTTAAGGGATACCAATCGAGGAATGTCAGTATTGTTACCATGATGGCTACCATCCGGCAGGATTTTGATTTCCTTCTTAAGGGATTAAAGTTCGAGGGAAAAGGTTCGGTGAAGAGCGACGGTACTTCTTCCCAGTCGAGAAGTTTCAGTCCGTTTTACTATGCGGTCGAACAGTACAATCAGGTTACTCAGGAGTATAAGCTTTTCGGTCTGAACCGTCTTGGTGGGAACAATTCCATGGGCGATATTACTGCTACAAATGCGAGGGGTTCTTCCTATTACTTTGAAGGACGCTTGAACTGGAACGGCAATTTTGGAGTTCACAATATCGGAGCGATGGTCGTGGGCACTTTGCAGGAAAATTCAAATCTCGTAGGCGGTACCGTATTCACTGCCTTGCCTGCCAGAAATGCCGGGATATCGGGACGTGCAACCTACGACTACGACAATCGCTATTTTACCGAATTTAACTTTGGCTATAACGGTTCGGAAAAGTTTACAGCAGACAAGCGTTTCGGCTTTTTCCCCTCAATAGGAGCAGCATGGATGACGTCGAACGAAAAGTTCTGGGAACCGGTGAAGGGCGCCATTAACATGCTTAAATTCAGGGCAACCTACGGAATAAACGGAAGCGACGCCATTGCCGGAGCTGCCGACCGTTTCAATTTCCTTTCACAGCTCTCTAAAGGGGGAGCGGGATATACCTGGGGAATGCTTAACGACAACAGCGGTGCAGGTTATACCATCAGCCGGTACGCCAATGCCAATATCTCATGGGAACTGTCACAAAAAGTCAACCTGGGATTCGATATCGAAGCTCTCAACAGAGTTTTGAAATTCCAGTTCGATATCTGGAAAGACTGGCGAAGCGATATCTATCAGGAACGTACCACCTTTGCGGCAACTACCGGACTTATCGAAAAGGACTTGAAAATCTTCGGCAATGTCGGCAAGGCTGAAACTGCAGGTTTTGAGGGTTCGCTTGATCTGGAAAAAAGCTTCAGCAACAGCGCATGGCTGGTGGGACGCATCAATTTTTCCTACTCGGAAAACAAGGTTACCCAAAAAGACGAACAACAGTTCAGGGACAGATATCTCAGCGCCATTGGACAAAGCGCCAATGTTTTGCGGGGACTGATTGCCGAACGTCTATTTGTAGACGATTACGAAAAGACGAACTCTCCGCGTCAGGACTGGGGCTTTTACGAAGCGGGAGATATAAAGTACAAGGATATTAACGGCGACGGACGAATTAATGCGAATGACATGATACCCATGGGTTACCCTTCGGTTCCCATAATTCAGTACGGATTTGGTCTTTCGGGCGGGTTCCGCAACTTTGATCTTTCGTTCTTCTTCCAGGGGAACAGGCAGGTATCGTTCTTTATCGATCCCAAGGGAATCGCGCCTCTTGTCAATCACCGTAATGCGCTGGAGATTGTCGCCCGCGATTACTGGACGGAAACCGACCCCAATGTACATTCCTTCTGGCCCCGTCTCTCGGTTACCCCGCTTGACAACAATACCCAGAACTCTTCGTGGTGGCTGCGCGACGGAACATTCATCCGCCTGAAATCAATAGAACTCGGATACAACATAAAAGAAATAAACCGCCTGCTGTTGAAATCCGGAAGAATCTATTTCAGTGTGGAAAATGTATTTTATATGAGTACGTTTAAACTGTGGGATCCGGAAATGGGGGCATCCGGTCGCGGATACCCGCCCAACAGACGGTTTAACATAGGACTTTTATTACAGTTTTAATCAATTAAATTTTAAAGAGATGAAGAAAATATCTAAAATATCTTTATTATTGCTTATTGCAGTGATGTGCCTTGCATCCTGCAACAAGTATCTGGACATTGTTCCCGATCAGATTACAAAAGTGGAAGATTTATTCACCACAAAGACAGACGCTTTAGATGCGCTTGCCAAAATATACTGGTATCTGCCGGTTCTTGACAATATCCACGAAACGCCGTTCCTGCTTGGAGACGAATATGTTTACGACAGAAACGACAGAAACGATGCCGAAAAAGTAGTGGCTCAGCAAGTAATGAGAGACTTGCAGTCGTCTAACGAGCCTCTGATGGGTATCTGGGAAGGCAAAGGCGGAGGAAAGCATCTTTATGTCGGAATGAGGCATTGCGATCTTGTTATGAACCATGTTGACCTTGTTTTCGACATGAGCGAACAAGAGAAAAAGGAAATGAAAGCCCAGGTGAAATTCCTGAAGGCATATTTTGCCTTTATGCTGATAAAACAGTACGGACCGATCGTTCTTCCACAATATCTGGAGACCGACGAAACCGACCCAAAAAAGCTGTTCCCCCTGAGGGTTACCGTCGACGAAAGTTTCGACTATGTCATCAATCTGATGAAAGAGGCCATTCCCGACTTGCGTATCAAAGTCCCGGTTGCCGATTACGGACAGGTTGACCAAACGGTGGCGAAATCCATTCTGGCACGGGTTCTGGTGTATCGTGCAAGTCCCTTCTTTAACGGCAACACTGACTTTTTCTCCACATTCACAAACCTCGACGGAACTCATTTCTTCCCGCAGGAATACAAGAAGGAAAAGTGGAAGGACGCCATTGACGCCCTAGACGAGGCCATAAAACTTTGCGAGGACAATGGAATAAGTCTCTTTGAGTATTCCAAGCCTACGTATTATGCTTACGACAGCGTTTTTGTCAAGGAGCGTCCGGACGTAGCGAGGAACTACTATACTCGCCGCTTTGTTCTCGCCGAACCGTGGAACACCGGACTGATATGGGGACGTTCCGAATTTTTCGCTTACAGAGCGAGCTACAACAACGACGTCCTGAGCAATGCCTGCAATATTGTCCTGCCCGACCTCAGCGAATACGAAGGCGCTGGAATGACCGAGAAGGGACTTGCCGACGGTGCGTCGCAGTCTTTAGGGGCTTCGTATCAGATGCTCGAACGGTATTATACCGACAATGGACTTCCCATTGACCAGGACCTCACATACGCTGAAGCCGCAAAATACCGCTTTACCGTCGTACCCCCTGTCGGCGATCCCCTATATCCCAAGTATTCCGGACTCATGCAACCCGGAGATACGGTCATAAGGCTTTTCTTGAACCGTGAAGTCCGTTTTTACGCCGATCTCGTGATTACCGGAGGATATTCGCGTACGCATCGCTACAAAATCAAGACTTCAATGTATCAGGATACTCCCGGAGGACGAAGGACGGATAAAAATCAGGAAAATTATTTTTCCACGGGCATAGGCATCCAGAAAATGGTACATCCTGAGTCGGCTGCAGGTCACTATTTTACCCAGACGCGATTCCCCTATCCTTATATACGCATTGCCGATTTGTATCTGATGAGAGCCGAAGCCCGGAATGAATATGAGGAAGGCCCAAGCCAGCAGGTATGGGATGACGTCAATATTGTCCGCCGCAAATATGGAATACCCGACGTCGAAGTGGTGTGGGCGAATCCAAGCATTGCGAAAACGCCCAACAAGCATGCAACATATGCCGGAATGCGCGATATTATCCTTCAGGAACGCGCTATAGAACTTGCTTTCGAAGGCATACACTACTGGGATATGGTGAGGTATAACAAGGCGACAACCGAATTTTCGCAGCCTATTACAGGATGGAATGTCAATGGCAGAAAGAGGGCGGACTTCTTCCTCCTGAGGACTGTCCAGTACAGAAGATTCCCCCGGTCAAGCTATTTGTGGCCCATTTCTGTAAACGAAATGAACACCAACAGCAATCTGGTTAACAACCCGGGATGGTAATTATAGTTAAAAGTTATTAATGATTAAAAACAATAAAATATGACAACTAAGTATTTTTTATTAATAAGCATTATTCTCTGCCTATTCTGTGCATCATGCGCCGAAGAACGCAGATACGATATCAATTCCGACGATGCGGTTCCGCCGGCAGCGCCCGTTATCAGCAGGTATGAAGCGCTGAATGGGGCAGCCCGTATATATTACCTTCCGCCGGCAGACAAGGACGTCATCAGCGTTGATGCACAGTACACAAGGAAAAGCGACGGCAAGAAATTCCGCTTTTCGACTTCATACTTTTCCAATTCGATTTTGGTACCGGGACTTACCGATACCATTACTTACGACGTGGAACTGTATGCCGTTGACCGTGCAGGAAATCATTCGCCGGTGATAACGTATCCGGTTAAGCCAATGGAATCGGCTATCCTGAAAGTGAAGGGATCAATGATTATCAAAGGCGGTTTCGACGCAATATTTGCAAAATGGACAAATGAGTTGAAGGAACCGGCAAATGTGTTCATCGATTACTCTTTTACCCTGAATGGCACGAGCCGAACCCTGACGCGGGTATTTTCTTCCTCAACGAAGGATAACATGTATTATATCACCGATCTGGCTATCCCCTCCGACTCGCCGGTAAGTATCAAATACCGGGTATCGGACGAGTACGAAAATTTTACGGAATATTCCAAGGATACAACGATCTTTGTTCTCAAGGACGAGGAAGTGCCGAAACTGGATCCCGACAGGACGCCGTATTGGAGCATACCGGCGGCCCGTACTGTTCCTCTTGCCGAAGACGGCAGTACTATCTCCCAGGTATTCGGGGATGTAGCGGATGGGAAAATGGCAAGAGTGATAGATGGAATCATTGATCACAGTGAAAATCTCAATTACATGATGACCGAGGAAGATCAGCCGTGGAGCTTGATTATCGACCTTAAGAGGCCCTACGAACTGAGCCGCATTGTGACGCATCAGCGGCACACTAAGGATGGCGGAGCCGACGAAGACGTCAAGCGAGGCAATTACTATGGACAGGGCAATATCGGCCAGTATCGCATGTATCGCTGGGACGAAGAGGAAAAACAGTGGGAACTGATTTCCTACCATAAGATTGAGATACCGCAAGGCTCTCTCTCGGAACTGGAATGGAACAGGTATGGACGCGCAGGCGACATGGCTTACATGTTTCCCGACGACCCCAAATATACCAAGCCCACACGCTGGTTCAGGTATGAGGCGCTTTCGGGATTCGAGGATAATTACGCCACCGGAAAAGGCGGATGTTTATCGGAAATAACTTTATATTGTAAAAAAATAACAGAATGATTATGAAACGAATAATTTATCTTATTTCAATTATACTGGGATCGGCCCTGTATTCGTGCGCCGACCAGTATGACAATATCGACCAGTACGCTACCGACGAATCCATTTATGTCGGCAAGTTTTCGGACCTGCCTTACCTGAGAATCGGATACAAGCGGATCGAAATCGAGCTTCTGGGCGATTCCATAGGACGCGCTTTTGCCGATGACATATATTTGGGAAAAGCGAAAAGAACCATTATCGAATATGACGAAGCGGACGGTCTGCGAAGGCTTGAATTCGATTCGGTATGTTCGTGGGTCAACATTACCGGACTGACAACCCCGAAAACCTATATCTTCACCATTTATGCCGAAGACGGGGAAGGACACAGGTCCATTTCGACGGAAGCTTTGGGAAAGCCTTTTACTGATGCCGATTTTGAGGGCATTTCCTTTCCAATGCCAAATGTGATTTCTGCGCCTACAACAGTGGAGTTCACCTGGGAAAACACAGTTTCGATGGGAGTGTCGTCTCCGCTGTTCAGATTTGTCGAGCTTATCTATTCGTACGTCGACCGCAACAACAATACTTTAAGCGGTAAACTGAGTGCGAGGGATATTCCGAGTTTCAACATAAACAATTTGAATGTGGACGACAGCACCACCGTTATCATCAATTGCAGGATTATTCCCATAGCGGAAACGGGACAGATTCTTGATACTTTGTCCATGGTAAGGGAGTTTGTTACCAAAACCTCAAGAGCGGAAGACTATGTGGCTGCAAGAACTTTGCGTCCGATTGAAACCGCGCTGATTAATCCCGACAACGAAAACCATGCAACGATAAAATTTGGCGCAAAAACCGACCACTTGGCGTGGACGGAAATCCGCTATAAATCATCCTTGGGTGAAGATTCGACGGTGATACGCATAGATAATGACAAGACGGAAATGTTCTGTCCAAATTTTGAACGCCGCGGGATGGTTCAAATCCGCTGTGCATACAGTCCGCCGGAGACAGACATTGAACTCGTTTCCAAGTGGACGGATTATGCCCCGTTTATATTGAAATACGATCCGAAACTGGATGGCTGGTCAGTTGCGGCGAGACATGGCAACCACGGCTGGAGTGACGGCGTCGGTACCCAAACTCTCTGGGATGGCGGCAATCCGATGCTGGCTATAGATGACGACCCCGGAAGCGGCTGGCATTCGGTACTCAACAGTCCCTTGCCGCAAGTGCTTATAGTTGACATGCAGGCGACGAGAGGGGTTTCCAAAATCACCTTAACCGGCGGTTATTTAAAGATCGTGGAAATTTATTTGACTGACAACCTGTCTATAAACGGTTTTACTCCATACAAGGTCTCCTGGGACGACGGTAATCGGAGAAATAACTATAACAAGTGGTACGACAATGTTAAATCCATTATACCTGCCGATGTGCCGGCGTCATGGGGTACTCCAATAGCACAGGGCGCCGGAGAAGGGGATCGCGAACGTTCCTATCTCTTTCCGTATGTCCCGCAGGGACGATATCTGATTCTTCGCTTCCCCGTAGTCTCCATCGACTGGAATACTTATGTTAATATTAACACTTTGGACATTTACAGCGATTAATTTGAAGAATGGAATTTATTATTTTAAGTATTAGGAATATGAAAAAATATAGAATGTATTTTGTAAAAACATTAATGGCGCTGTTAGTTGGCGTTATGTTCCTTGCTTCGTGCAAGGAAGAGGAAGAGGATGCCAAAAGCACAGCCTGCGACATCCTGACGTTCAAGCTGGGAGAACTGTCGTGGGATATTAGCGGTACGGACATTACCCACAACTATTCCTCGGCAACACTGCCGACTCCGCTCACGCCGAGCATCACTGTATCGCCGGGAGCAACGGTAAGTCCGCCTTCAGGCGTGGAACAGAATAATTTCTTTAAGGAGGCCGGTGTAGAATACATTGTTGTGGCAGAAGACCGTGTAACGACGAAAAAGTACACTGCCAGGGCGATAAGAACACAATACTCGGACTGTGAGATACTGTCGTTCCGTGCGGGCGGCGTTGTGTGGGATATTAACGATTCGACTATCACTTATCTTTTTCCGGCGGCAACAACGGAAACCTCATTTGCGCCGACCATCGATTTGTCGCTGGGGGCAAAGATAAGGCCACTGGAAAGCGATGCGCAAAACTTCTTTACAGAGCAGGGTGTAAAATACACTGTTACCTCGGAGGACGGAAAAAAGACGAAAGTTTACACCGTCAAGGCAAGAAGGAAATACACGGATTGCGATATTCTGTCGTTCAGTGTGGACGGCGAGGACTGGACAATTAGCAATAACGACTTGTCCATTACCCATGCCTATCCGGCAGGAGCGTCGGAAGGCCTGCGCACGCCTAACATCACTCTGCCTGTGGGTGCAACGGTGAATCCGCCGTCGGGCGTACCGCAGGACTTCTTTGCGGCGCAGGGCGTAAAATACACTGTCAGGGCGGAAGACACTGCTACGACGAAAGTTTACACTGTCAAGGCAAGAAAAGTATCTTCGGATTGCGAAATTGCCTCGTTTTCTGCGGGCGGAGCAGAGTGGGAGATTAATGACGGGCTTATTACCTATATCTTCCCAGCGGGAACAACGGAAGGATATCTCACGCCAAGCATCGTTCTGTCACCGGGCGCAAAGATAGAACCGGAACCGGTAAGCGCAGATTTATGGGCAGGCGTGACATACACCGTTACGGCGGAGAACGGCGAGACGACGAAAACCTACACGGTTAAGGCGAGCATGTATAAGAAATATGACACGAAAAACTGGACTGTTCTGCAGAAATTTGGCAACCATGGCTGGGGTGATGGCGCCGGAACCCAAACTTTATGGCCCGGCGGTAATCCGATGCTGATCCTGGATGACGACCCTGGAAGCGGCTGGCATTCAAATCTCGGCGCCGAGTTCCCCCATGTGCTTATAATTGACATGAAAGATGCGAAAAGCGTTTCCAAAATCTCCGGCAATGGAGGCGATCTGCATAACGTGGAACTTTATATGACGGACAACTTGTCGATAGACGGTTATTCCACGCATACAGTCAATTGGGAGGACGACGATTTCCGGACATTTGATTACAGCGACTGGGCAAATCCTCTGGCGGGCAGTGTGCCTGCCGATGTACCGGCGTCATGGGGTTCTCCAGTAGCGCAGGGTGTTGCAGAGTACAATTCCTTCTCTTTCGATCTGCCGGAAGCCGTACAGAAACGCTTTCTGATCCTTCGGTTCCCCGATAACGCTATTGACTGGGGGGCAACTTATACTTCGATGAACACTGTTGAAGTTTTTTATGTCGAATAACTATTTTAAATATTTAAAGAAATGAAACATACAGTTAATTTATTTTTAATTAGTGCAATCATAAGCATTGCAATGTTTATAGCCTGCAAGGACGACAGCGGCTCCGATTCTTTGCTGACGGTAGACCAGACGGAAATTGATGTGCCGGCCGTCGGAGGAACAACTCTGATAAGCATCAGTACAGGAATGTCGTGGAATGCAAGCGTCGACGTTGACTGGGTACACCTTTCAAATCCTTCGGGCAACGGTTCCGGAACAGTTACCGTGACAGTCGACGATCGCGGTCAGGGAGATCGCCGTACGGCTACTGTCACTTTCGTAGCCGGCTCGACCACTGCAACGGTGGATATCCGGCAAAGAAGCAAGTTTGAGAGCGATTTCTACAGAACCGGCGAAGTCATCAGATTGAAGCGTCACACCGAGGGCGACGGAATTGCCATTGTCTTTATAGGCGACGGTTTCGACGAGGAGGACTGCAGGAAAGGCGGATTTTACGAGACGGAATGCCGCAGACTGGCGAATCTGTTTTTGGAAATGCCTGTTGTACGCGATTTCCAGAATTATTTCGACATTTCCGCCCGCGTGGATGTATCCAGGGATAGGGGCGTTCGCAATTGTGTGGCTAATCCCGCCACGTGTCCGAACAATGCTTATAGCTCCGGTCATCCGCAAATCAATTTTGGCAAAGCCAGCGAAAATGCAAGACTGGCAGCCGGTAAGGACGACTTCTGGTACATCTTTATCGGTAACGGAATGATTGGCGGATATGCCATGGGAAATTCTGCAATCTATTCGGCCAACGAGGGACTCAAACCCTATTGGATGATGCACGAATTTGCAGGACATGCCTTCGGAGGTTTTCCAGACCTGTACTACATACAGGGATCTGACCGTCTGAACGAAGCCGACAAAAAGATGTTCGACGATAACCACGAGGGCGGCGAACTCCTGATGCTGGGCTGGCAGAGCGATCCCAAACAGGCTTACTGGAAAGACTTTATCGACAAAAACGGTTACGAAATGGTAGGCATATACAATGCGGGATACGCATACTTCGACAGGGCAATAAAGTATGGGGACTGCTTCTCCTGCGAAAGTATCTTCAATTCGGTGATGTACGGTCCAACTGCCCATTATAGCGTTATGGAACGGTATCAGCTCTGGAGAAAGATACAGCAACGCTCGGGTTCTACGATAATAACAATAGACGAGTTTATCAAGTATGACGTCGTTAACCTGATAGACGCAGACTGGTCCTGGGACAGATACGACAACTGGACCGACAGTCGCACCTGGAGCGGAGAGACGGGAGACTGGTCGTGGGATACCGCAGAATAATGTAATGTAACAGTGCAGAATAATTGGCCCCGTTTCCGGAAAGGTTCTTGAAACGGGAGCTTAAGGAATGGGGCTTTTTTATTTTTGCAGTCAAATTACTGGTTTTTATTTTTAATCAAGTTAAAATGAAGAATTGTAAAAGTTGTTTATTAAGAACATTGTTAAATAAAGAAATGAAGAAGATGTTAAAATTAATGACAAGCATGTTAGCGATAGCAACACTTGTCCTGCTCGTCGTATCCTGCAAGGACGACGAGAATAACGAAACTGCCCCTGTCGTGGGAGTAAAATCGTTAACGGTTGATCCTGCCAAACTTTATTTGGAGGTTGACTCTACAAAAAAGTTAACGGTAACGCTTGAGCCGGCAGACGCTCCAAACGAATCACTGATATGGAGCAGCTATAATAGAGATATAGCCACAGTCCATTCTACCGGCGGCCTGACCGCCGAAGTAATCGGCGTATCCATTGGAACGACACTTATCACCATAGTTACTTCGAACGACAAGAGAATTACTTGCGAAGTAACGGTTTCAAAGTCTGTTCCATTGGTTGCCATTACAGTCAGGCCGAATGACTCGCTGCATCTTGAACCGGGAGAGCGTCAACAACTCGTCGCTACGCAGGGACCTGCAAATGCTACGAATTATAATCCGGTTTGGACGTCAAGCAATCCCGAGGTAGCTACTGTGGAAGACGGACTGGTTGCCGCTGTTGGCGTTGGAGAAGCTACTGTTACCGTTGCTTCCGGTAATATTTCAAAATCTATCAAGGTACAGGTTACGGATCCTCTGACCAGCATCACAATCAGTCAGGACGAACTGTTGCACCTTACGGAAATAGGAGATACCTGGCAGCTTACGGCTACGCCGTTTCCCGAAAAGACCAGGGGGTACAATCCGGTATGGACTTCAACCGATCCAAATGTAGCTACTGTGGAAGGCGGACTGGTTACCGCTGTCGGTTTGGGAAGGGCTATCATTATCGTTGCTTCCGGCGACATTTCGGATTCTGTCAATGTGAGGGTTACTTCAGCATATCTTAGCGATCTCCAGCTTGAAGAGAACATATCCATTTCTACGGGAGAAGTTCGACAGATCAATGTTGCGCCGGTTCCCGAAACTGCCGAGAATTATGTGTTGAATTGGACGTCAAGCGATTCCAATGTAGCCCGCGTATCGGATGACGGAGAACTTACCGGCGTTTCTGCGGGAATAGCTACCATTACCGTCACGTCCGGTTCCATTCAAAAGTCGGTAACTGTCTTCGTCGATGTTGCCAAATATTCTACGGCAGGATGGACGATAGAGTCCCGTGGCGGAAATCATAACTGGCGCGGGGACGGCGGCGATATAGATGGCGCCGGACAGGCGTGGTGCGTGCTTGACGGCGACAGAAGTACCGGTTGGCATTCTGCTCTAAACCAGCAATTGCCGCAATGTCTGGTCGTGGATATGAAAGCCTCAAAGTCGCTGCATCGGGTTGTGATCTGGCATCTTCCGAACGGGATACAAAATAACTGGCTATATTACAATACAATTGAAATATATCTCAGTAACAGTCCCGTTGTGCCAAATGAACGTCAGGACTCGTGGGGTGCCCCGATTGGCGTACATAATTATACTGGCGGCTATGACCCTGTCACCATAAATTTGACGCCAAACAGTCAGGGACAGTATTTGATAGTGCTCTTCCCCGATGGAAATAATGGTCCTTATATGAGCTTTGCAGAACTGGATGTTATTGGTAATTGAGAATGTAAACAGCAATCCGGAATGAACTTTTTTCCGGAATGTAATCCGAATTTGATGTACGGGCTTAGGTTTTCTAATCCCGTACATTTTTCGGAATCTTATCAAAAGAGGATTTAAAGTATTAAAATGATAATAATGAAACAGATGAATAAATTATTTTTGACCTTTATGGTTATTATGGGAATTGTTGTTTTGTCCTGCACAAATAACAATGATTATTACAAGACGGGCGAGCTTATCAGCCTGCATCGTCATACTGCCGGAAACGGTATCGCCATTGTTTTTCTCGGCGACGGTTTCGACAGGGAAGACTGCCGGAAGGGCGGGGTCTATGAGGAGAACTGCCGGAAGATGACGGAACTTTTTCTCTCAATGCCACTTATCCGTGATTTTAAGGATTATTTCGAGATTTGTGCCCGCGTGGATGTATCCAACGAACGGGGCGTTCGCAACTGTGTGGCAGATCCCGCTACGTGTCCGGATAATGCCTACAGTTGTGGACATCCGGATCTCAACTGGGACAAAATCCGCAGCAATGCCACGCTGGCAGCCGGCAAAAATGACCGTTCGGTTATCTTTATGGGTAACGGAATGATTGGCGGATATGCCATGGGAGATGTGGCTGTCTATTCTGCCAACGAAGAAAAGAAGGCATTCTGGATGATGCACGAATTTGTAGGACATATAGTGGGATGCATGCCCGACCTGTATGTGGAGGAGGGCGATACTGTAAACGCGTCCGTCAGAAAGACGATAGACGAAAATCATGCCGTCGGCGAACTTTCGATGCTCGACTGGCGCAAGGATGCCAAAACCGTCTTCTGGAAAGACTTTATCGGTCGCCCCGGCTACGAAAAGGTGAGCGTATATCCCTCGGGATGGTACGGGATAAAACTGGGCGAACTTTCCACCTGCGAAGATCACAGGTACACGGTGATGAGCTGGGGCAGGGTTGCCTATTTCAACGTTATGGAACGGTATCAGCTCTGGCGAAAGATACAGTCCCGCGCAGGCTTTTCGACAGTAACATTCGACAGGTTTATCGAATATGACGCCGTTAACCTGAAGAAGGAAACAGACTGGTCGTGGACGCCATACAAGGCGCTGGAATGGACGGATGAGCGCATCTGGAAATGAAACTGCCGAGGTTGTTTTGTTATTGAAATCAGGTAAAAATGAGGTTTGTTTATCCACGAATTGCACAAAAAATGTATCGTGTTCTGCCAAGCAATCAGGGATATCGAAAACAGGGGCGTGTCCGCAACCCGCAGGGTTGAATGTGATTAACCCCCAATGAAGCGAAGCGATTGGGGGGGGGTGAGACTCGAAACAACCGGCACACAGTCGAATCTCTGGATTGCTTCGTCGCTTCGCTCCTCGCAATGACGGACACGCTAAAAAAATGGGGCTGCGGCATGAAAGAATGGGTCTGCGGCACGAAAGAATGGGTCTGCGGCATGAAAAAATGGGTCTGCGCCATGAAAAAATGGGTCTGCACCATGAAAAAATGGGTCTGTACCATGAAAAAGTGGGTCTGTACCATGAAAAAATGGGTCTGCACCATGAAAAAATGGGTCTGCGGCATGAAAAAATGAGTCTGCGGCACGAAAAAAATGGGTCTGCGGCATGAAAAAATGGGTCTGTAGCATGAAAACATGTTATTCAATCCTGCAGACTTTTTACAGAATTACAGAACAATAACAGATCATCTAATGAAACTTAAATTTTTGACATCGGTAACGTTTTTTTTAGCAGTTTTGGCTGCATTGTGCTGCTGCACTCTGTTTCTCTCATCTTCTCATTTCGTCAGTCGGGAAGTATCGCCAAAATGGTTTGGACTGATTGCCGGAATTGCTTTGACGGGTATTATTAGCTTTTTACAGCAAAGGGTTTATATCCCTGCAAAATCACTGTTTCTGTTGATTTCCGTTTCATGTTTTATTGTCTTTTTCAGAGACTGGGCTGTTTCCGGATTCAACGATTATCTGTTGACGCAAACCTTTTGTCTTATCTTTCTGTTTTTTGTTTTGCAGCAGGCGATACCGGTTTTGCCTTCCGGATATTTGTTTGGAATGTTTGCTCTGCTGGCGACAGTTCTTGCATTTTACGGTATATTGCAGTATGCAGGCGTGTTTTACGGCGCAAACAGTTTCAAAATAACGGGAAGTTTTGACAATCCTGCCGGTTATGCCGCGGCTTTGGCTTGCCTTTTTCCATACGTTTTCCGGTTTTTTCGAAATTCTCATCAAGCGGTCAAATATATTTCGATATTTATTGCTTCCATCATATTCCTTACAGCGGCGCTGTCCGGTTCAAGGGCGGCTATTGTATCCTGCCTTGCCGTTTCCGCATGTTTTCTGTTCAGCAGATATTCGGGATTGAAAATAAGGAAAGGAATAAAAATCACGCTTGTATGCATAGCAATTGCAGGAATGACGGGTCTCTACTTCCTGAAAAGGGATTCGGCAAACGGACGCCTGCTGATTTGGCAGACCACATGGAATATGATCAGGGACAAGCCGCTTGCCGGACACGGATACAGCGCTGTTAATGCCAAATACATGCTGTATCAGGCGGAATATTTCGACGTCCATCCCGATAGCCGGTACTCAGCACTGGCAGACAATGTGCTGCATCCGTTCAACGAGTATCTTTTAGTCCTGTCCGAGCATGGCGTCATTGGGTTTGGCGTTCCTGTTCTGTTGGTATTGTTTACCGTACGCATTTATCGCCGCAAGCCCGGGCGTACGAAGTTTATTGCCATGCTGAGTCTTTTGTCGCTTGCGGTATTTTCGTGTTTTTCCTATCCGTTTAAATATCCCTTTAGCTGGATTATGCTTTTCCTGAATATTACTCTCATCTTTCCCGCTATGGAAGTATCATCCCGCAGCAGGGTCTATCCGATAAAAGCCTTGATGTCCGTAATTGCTGCCGGTCTTTTATTCGCCGGCACCATCCTGACGGAAGCGGAAATAAAATGGAACACAATCGCACATCAGTCGCTGGCGGGAAAAACACTGCAGGTATTGCCCGAATATGATAAACTGTACGCGTATCTCGGCAGAAACGGACTTTTCCTGTATAATCATGCCGCCGAACTGCACGAAGTGAAGGAGTATGAAAGAAGCCTCTCGGTTTTCAGCCTGTGTACCAAGTATTACAACGATATGGACGTGCAGATGCTGCTTGCCGACAATTACAGGGAACTGGGCAGGTACGACGAAGCTGAAAAACATTTCCGGCTTGCAGCATCCATGTGTCCCAACCGTTTTATGCCGCTATATCAGCTGGTTATCTTATACAGGGAAACAAATCGCAACGAAGAGGCGCTTAATCTGGCGCAGCAAATACTTGACAAAGAAATTAAAATCCCTTCTGCTACTGTTAGCGCCATTAGAAATGAGATGCAGCAGTTGATAGAAGACGGTCAAAAAGAAAAAACTGTTCCGGAGCCTGAAAGCCGGACGAATGTTGAGTCTTTAAATTTTAATTTTATATAATATTATGGAAAACAATGAATTAATAGATGAGTTATACAGGAAATACTACAAATATCTTTTATATATTGCAAAAAAAATTGTTCCCGAAGCCAATGCCGAGGATATTGTCAGTGAAGTTTTTCTGAAACTTATGGAATCGCCACAATGGTTGGATCAATGCAAGTTAAAATTGGAATGCCCTGATGAATTAAAACGTATTTTGCGGGCGTTTCTGCATAATGCATGTACGGACTATTGCAAACATTCTAACATAACGCATAAGATTTTTAAGGATATCCCTGAACTCGAATTATTGGCAATATCAATAGATATGGAACAAAAATACGAAGACAGGGATTTGTTTGAGCATATAATAAATACCCCCAATAGATTAAGTGAACGGGGTAAAAATGTTTTTTTTAAATATCATATAGAAGGTTATTTGATAAAAGAACTTGCCGAACAAACAGGGCTTTCTCCACGAACTATAGAGACTTATGTATATCGAGCATTAGAATATTTTAGAAAAATTTTCAAAAAATGAAAAAAGTTTGTCGTATTTTTCCCTGCTCAATCGTTTTTATTAATGTAGGTTTAAATGTATTTTTACAATAAAATGATAGAAAAAATAGGAGTAACAAGAGTAAGGAAGACAGGTATAAACGATTTGATTGTTTGTATTTTGTTTTGTGTTTTTGCTTTGTCTCCCGCTTTCTGTTGTTTTCCTGTTAACAGGACGCAAGAAGCGGAGAAACATTTCCGGCTTGCCTCGTCCATCTGTATGCCTTTAGATCACTTAGTTTCCTCATACAAAGGAACAAATTGCAATAAAAAAGCGCTTAAATCGGCGCAACAAATACTTAATAAAGAAACTAAAAATCCTTCTTCTCCTGTTAGTGCCATTAGAAATGAAATGCGGCAACTGACAGAGATAAGTCAAACGAAGAAGGTCGTTCCGGCGCTTGAAAGCCAGACGAATATCGAACCTCTAACAACAGAACAACAAACTTGGCGCGAAAAGTTTTCGGATATTGCTCCGAAAGCCTTCGCGCCTCCGTAAATAGAATGTGGTTCGTTACAATTTGTGTGCGGTACAATTGCCACGTTGTGAATAGTCGTATACTCAGTTTGTAATCCTGCGGAAGTTATTCGTCCGTTCAGTGAAAATCAAAGAGAATACACGTTTAACGTGAACTATTACTTGACGAAAGTCTGAGGCGGCGCCTGTCCGTGATATAAATCAGGCAAAATACAATTTTAATAGCATAAATAAAATGGAAACACGTTTTTTTAAAATTTCGCTAATAATTGCAATATTTTTTGTAAGTTGTTTTGTAATAGGATGTCAAACAGAGGAAGATATTTCCACAGTTGACAGCAATGAAATAATAGATGGGTATTTGTCTTTACCAGAGGGATTCAACTTACTTGATTTGTCCGATAGGGAGTCTCATATATTTATGACAGCTTTTAGTCGGATGTCTATTGCATCCGAAAACGGAATATTCAAGACGAAGTTTACTTCTGGAAATCAGGTTAATATTTCAGAGGAATTGTTTAATTTTTTCAGAGAGACAATTATTAATTCGAATAAATCAAAAGATATAGAAGAAATAGAATTATTGTCTCCCCGTCTGAAATTGCCAACTGAATCTACTTCTAACAATGATTGTGTAGCTTACAGTATATATAATGCAATACATGCTTACGGTTCATCAACCACTTTGGCATCTGTTAAATCATATATACAAAATACTTACGGTACTAATGGAGTACTTCTGAGTTCTATTACTGGAGCGATACAACATTATTTAACAGGTTCCCCAATTGCGCTCAGCGATACTGCATATTATAGTTATCTGCCTTCGTCAGCAAATAAAATAATCATAGTGATCCCTGGAAGCCCGTATCATGCTGTAAATTTATATGCATGTTCAAATGGTTTAGCTGTTTATACAGATAGTAGTAGTGGTACTACTGGTGTTAGTATGATAGAAAGGTCAAAGGTTGTATATGCATTCAAAGCTACTGGAGCAAAATGAAAAAAATAATGAAAATGAATCGAATGTATTTAAAAAGATTACTTAGAGTAATTCATTATTGTCTGGTATTGTTGTTTCCTGTTCCGGTAAGTCTATTGGCACAATATGAAATTATTTTACCTTCCGATACCGAACAGTATGAAAAAAAGTCACTGGAAGCAGTTAATCGTTTGATGTCGGAAATGTTTAATATAAGTTATACAATACCGGATGGATTTGTTGATTTGAAACAGAATGGAATATTAACGAAAGCCGATAAGTCACCGTATATGACATTCTGTCCGATACTTCAATCAAAAGACAAAGAATGCATTTTGATGTATTCTGTCTTTCCGGAGGGAGTATGGAATAATAATTTATCCAAAGAAGATTCGATTGCTGCAACTGAATGTCCCTGTCCTCCCGTTAATCCTTCTCCTTACAGTTATATGGGGAGGAATATGAAGCATCGAGATGTCATGTTTTTAGAGTTAAAGGATATATTGCAGACAGATAATTTCGAGATGGATGATTACATTTCCATTCTTCCTGAAAAAAAATCAAAAAAATGGTTTAATGCCGATTCGGTGTTCTTTTTTAATGCTGATTCAACGTACTTTTTTGAACCGCTCCTTTCCGGAAATATTTGTCAGGACAAGTATATTCACTGCACAAGCATGTTTATCAGCAAATATAATCATGGAGTGATTTATTTTAAATGGTTTTTTACAGAGAAAGGAAAGAGAAAGGAACAACAGTATCTGAAAAAGCTCGCCAAAAACATTTGGTTCAGCGATGACGAATTGCATTTATCTCAACAGGAAAAGGAAAAGTCATTTGAATGGTTGGGACGAGTATTTGTTGAGGGATATTAGTCATGTTCGTTTTTTGATCATGAACGAGGGACTACCACAAGTAAAAATAGTCTAATTGTCATTGATTGTCGAAATCGAATAATGGGCTTTAAACTGGATTTAATTAATTTAAGTCGGGGATCATTGAGTGTCCCCGACATTAAATTATACTGCGCGCAGGATGGTTTTGTGAGATGGAATCACATTGTTGCCCGTCATTGTAAGGCGCCGTTGAAGCAATCTAGAAAATAGGAATACTATTTCTATCTCACATTGTT
>JAIRZR010000038.1 GCA_031267155.1 Prevotellaceae bacterium
GGTTTCGCCGTTTTTGACAAACTGCGCAAGCATCGGGACGGGGCGGGCATTGATCTTCAAATCCTCGCGCACCTGCCTCGGGTCGTACATGCCCTGGTTCCATACCGGCGGGCAGGGCGCCCATTTGTGACCGCTGTACTCATACACTTCTACCCAGCCCTGCGACCTGGCTACCGAATAGCTGCCCGTGTTTGTTACAACAATATCCGCGCTTCCGTCCATATTGACGTCGGCAATGGTGGGATATTCAAACGCTGTTCCCGAGTAAACGGAAGTCGAAAACATGACGGAAGAGCCTGCGCCCGGGACTTCGTTCAGCGGCACATAGTCCCTGCCGCTCTTTGCGGGAGAGATAACGCGCAGCGTCCGTTCGTCGCGGTAGCAGAGATCCGCCGCATTGTTGTTGTCGAAGTCGAACAGCGTTATTCCCGTATTGTCCGAGAAATCCGCATGTTCCATTCCCCAGCTTATCTTCAGCCTGTCTGTCGGGGCAGTGGCGGAAGCGTCCCATGTCAGTCCTGCTATGTGTCCGGCTCCTCCGGTCGGCGTTTTGTTGAATTTTCCCGTCAGTTCGCCCGCATTCGCCCTTGGGTGAAACGATACGCCTGTACGCCCGCCGTTTACATAGGTATTGTCTATATGCATGACTCCCCCGAGGATGCATATTTCGGGCAGTTTGCGTGTCCAGCCGCTGCCGTCCCACCCGTCGGCTTTCCCGTTGATATCCCCTATGAAAGGTATGGAAAAACTGCCGTGATCGCCATCGGAATAGAAGGAAACGCAGGCTTTTACAGCGCCCGGACTGCCGGGACTCCAGACATAGACAATGATTTTGACGTCCAGGGAACCGTCGTTGCCGGGGCACGCAACGATTATGTCAAGCTCCCCGTCGCCGTCGATATCGGCTACGCGGGTAAAGCCGTCGCTAAGGCTGTAGGTAACGTTTAAACCGTTTTCGACAACTGTTACCGACTGCGGTCCCTCCGTGCTTGTGTAGGAGTTCTGGGTATGATCCTGCTTGTTGCCGATATTGAATCTGTGGATGCGGTTACCCGTAATGATTTCCTGCTGCCCGTCTCCGTCGATGTCCGCAATGGCGGGTACTGCCAGGTATCTGTCGGAATAGTAGCCGCCTGCAGGACGGCGTCCCGTCATGGCGGCTTTCCTCACTGTGTCCGCAGCGGCGAAACTGACCGGACTGATGGAATTGAGATCATACAGTCCGGCGGTTCCCGTGACGGAACTTGCCCTGGCGGTCGGCGCGCTGTTCTGCCACGACATCAGCAAAGCCCCTGTCGCCCCGTTGTATATCTTGTTGTACACTATTACTTCGGGTATCCCGTCCGCGTCGAGATCGGCTATGTACGGATTCGGGTAACCGAAATAGTCTTTGCTGCCCGTCTGGGCGGCGGTTGCCGGCGCCTTATAGCTTACGGGACTGCCGTTTTTGTCGTGTCCTTCCCACATTCTGTTTATCGCCGTGATTGTGGAACCGCTGAAAACGGGCTTGAATGCCGCGACCCGTCCGCTTTTCGAATGGCACATCACTATTTCGCCCATGCCGTCGCCGTCCAGGTCGGCAAGCGCCAGTATGGTGGGCGAACGGTGATATGGCGATCCCATGTCCATGGCGCTGTATCCCGTCCCCAGCGCGGTAAAATCGTACCGGAAAAGCCTCGCTCCCGTCTGCCCGTTGTATATGTTTATATACTGGTACTGGGTACTGGCTCCTCCGCCGCTGAGTCCCGAATTTCCCATTATCACGATTTCGGGCTTGCCGTCACCGTTAAGGTCGCCCACCAGCGGAGCGGTCATTGCATCGATATAATCGCCGGTCCCGCTGTCCGGCTCTGTCCTGTATTTCTTCCGGATGCCGAATGGCAGGTCTGCCGGCATGTACGAGTAACATTCCAGGTCGGGATCGATGATGTTCGCGGGATTGTTATGCTCCGAAACAATGACTGTGATGTCCGCGCTGTCCGTCAAGCCGCTTCCCGAAAGCTCGTACCGCAGACTGAATGTCCCGTGAAAACCTGTGGCGGGAGTGAAAATAAGGTATTCGTCCTTAATGACTGCCGTTCCCTGTGCGGCAGCGGGTAGAGTGATCAGTTTCCATGAATAGGTTTCGCCCGGAATGACGTCGTTGCGGATAATGCTTCTCCTGACAGTCTGCGAAGGACCGGTTCTGAGAACATCGTCATTGGCAATCAAGTCCTGCGCATGCGCATGCTTGAAAACAGTGCATACAAATGTACACAGCAAAAATAATTTTATGAAGAATCTGTTCATACTTTAATATATATTGGGTTGAATAAAATAAATGACAGTGTCGCGATACCGGACGCCGAAGCCCGGAATGCAGTGCAGCCGTGAAAAAAAGACGCTCCCTTTCCCGATTTCCTGCTGAAAAATCCCAAAAGAAGAGAAACTGCTCCTGTTTGTAATACATAAAATATAATTGTCATGGCTCTCTCTTATATACAGAACCCCCGATTAACTTAGCTGTCAGTCAGGAGTTCCCAGCACAAAATTCTCTCAAAAGTTTAAATCAAATATTATTTATAACTCTTCTATTCAAGGCGCAAAAATATAAAAAATAATTGTACCGCATACTTTTCAGGAAAATATTTTTTTGAGACAGAAATCTTCAGAACTCCTGAGCTCTCGCAAATTTTCCATTGTTTATTGGCAAGCGATAAATGCTATGATTTTTATAAAATATTATCTATGAGGCTGATAATCTATAATCACAGGGCTTTCAGCCCTTAACCCGACTGGGGCATGCTCTGTTTTTACATATGCCTGCGTCTCAAAAAAAGGGAACAGATTCGTTCCCTTTTTTCCACATTTCATGTAATATTGGTTTACCGGTTTTGATGCCGGTATCTGTCGCGTTCGGTTTTTTTCAGAATATTCTTTTCTATAGCATCTTCCAAATCGATACCTGTCTGATTTGCAAGACAGACGACTACAAAGATAACATCGGCGAGTTCGTCGGACAGTTCGGATTCCGTTTCGGTATTTTTCGGCGTCTGTTCTCCATACCTGCGGGCTATGATTCTCGCTACCTCGCCGACCTCTTCCGTGAGCAAAGCCATATTAGTCAATTCGCTAAAATATTTGACTCCGTATTCCTTTATCCAGCTGTCAACTTTAGACTGAACATCCTTTATCGTCATCCTTTCACTATTCCACCTTGAAACTGTAATTTCCCGAGCCTACCCTGAATACGCGATATTTATCCGTCAGGCGAAGGAATTTCACCCCTTTGGAAGCGGACGCTTTTTTACCGCTTTCAGTTACCCTGTTTTTATCCGCCGTAATGGGGACATAAACCGTAGCCGTAGAATTGCATGGCACGGTGATATTCCACGTAAACTGTCCGCTGGCTTTTGTCCATTCGCTTTTGACAAGTCCGCGTACCGATTTGTAGGAAGCCTTGACATAATCCAGTCCATCGACAGGATTGGGTTTCATCACGATTTCTTCAAAACCGGCGCCGTTGGGATCGTTCTGTATTCCTGCTAAATATTCGTAGAACCAGACAATAAGGTCGCCCAGAAGCATCACATGATTTCCGGAATTCATTTCCGGATTTGCCGTGTCGCCATTCCAGAGTTCCCAGATGGTAGTCGCTCCCTTTTCAATCATGTAGCCCCAGCTCGGGTAATCCCTGTTAGTCGCTATCCTGTAAGCAATATCGGGACGTTCGTATTCCGTCAGTCCACGCATAAGCCACTGTATCCCGACCAGACCAGTACTCACATGACCCTTAAATTCGCCCATGGTTTTGTCCACTATGTTTTTGAATACGCCTTCCTTATATTCATCGGGAACCATTCCGAAACACAGCGGAAGGAGATTTGCCGTAACAGTATTGTTGCTGTACTGTTTAGTATCCTTATTGAAATACTTGTCGTTGAATCCGTTTTTGATATTTTCTGCCTGCAGGGCAAAGACTCCGGCGTCCTCTTCCTTTTCTAAGAGGATGGCGAATTTTTCCAGAATGCAAAGTATCCTGTAATAGAAGGTCGTACTCAAAACTGCTCCGTCCGTTTTACGGGCGGGGTCTTTCGAGTGAATCAGTTCCGGAGATTCGGGAGGCATGCACCAGTCGCCGTATGTATCCTTGGTCATTATGCCGTCCTTCAGATATTTATCCTGCATGTATCCTATCCACTTTTTCATCGATTCGTAATGCTTTTCCATTGGCTTCCTGTCGCCGTACTGGTCATACAGCATGTTGGCAATGATCACATAAGCGCCGGGCCAGGTCATATTATCGCTGTACACGCTCCAGTAGTTTGGCGCCACGTCGGGAACGGAACCGTCTTCGCGCTGCGCCTGCTCGATATCGTCAAGCCATTTTGCATATAAATTGTTAATGTTGAACATGAAACTTTCGCCCTGGGAGCCGATGGCGCGGTCGCCGAGCCATCCCATGCGTTCGTCCCTCTGCGGGCAGTCGGTTGGCATTCCGCGATAGTTGCCCATGATGCCCCAGCGGGCGTTTTGATATATCTGATTTATGGTTTTATCGGACGTCTCAAATTCTCCCGTTGCCTCCATTTCATCGAAAACGACAAGTCCCTCGAAGTTGTCAGCGGCAGGCTTCCCGGGAAATCCGGATATCTCCACAAAACGGAATCCGTGATAGGTGAACGATGGCGACCATGTCTCGCTTTCATCGCCTTTCAGGATATATATATCGGTGGCGGCGGCGCCTCTGAGATTTGCAGTGTAGAGCGTTCCATCCTCCTTGAGCGTTTCGGAAAAGCGCAGTTTCACTTCCCTGCCTGCCTCGCCCTTCACTTTCATCCGCAGCCATCCTACCATGTTTTGTCCCATATCCATGACAAATATCCCCGGTTGAATCTCGCTGACAGACTTCGGGCGTATTGTTTCCATCACTTTGATATTCCTGTTTATCTGAGCTTCAAGCTGTCCGCCGGGAGCATCGACAAGCTCGGCAGACGACCATGCGGAGTCGTCGAATCCGGCTTTGTTCCATCCTGGAAATTCTTTGCGCGCATCGTATTCCTCTCCGTCGAACTCATTGTTTGCCAGAATTGGACCTTCGGCTGTCGCTTTCCACGAATCGTCGCTGACAATGGTTTCCGAGCTTCCGTCGGCATACTTTATTTCGAGCTGCAGAATCATTCGCGGAAATCCGAAATCCCGTACCCGCTTGTATCTCATTGCGAAGAAACGTCCGTTGCCCAGAACGACGCCAATTGCATTATTCCCTTCGTTCAACTGATCTGTTACGTCGAAGGTGTTGTATTTAACGGCTTTTGAATAGTCGGTAGGCGTTGGCGACAAAACCTGTTCGCCTGTGCGGCGGGCATTGATATATGCCTCGTACAGTCCCAGTCCGGAAATGTACATGCTTGCCTTTTCCACTTTTTTCGGGATATTAAATTCCTTTCTGAAATAGCGCGCCGCCAGCCTGGTTTTCCGTTCGGTGAGCACGTCCCTTTCCGAGACGGCGTTCAGTCCCGTCCATTTTGCCTGCCAGTCTTTGCTGTCGGTCAGCCCCATCGTCCAGGAGGCGGGCTTGCTCCATTCCGATTCGCCCCTGTTTGTTTTGACTTTGACTTTCCAGAAATATTCCCTTCGGCTGTCCAGCCTGTCGCCTTCATAGCTGACATAGATCGAATTGTCGGACTTCACCTTCCGGATATCCCACAAATCGCCCTCGTCATTATTGAGCTTTTCCAGCGACGACGATACAAGTATGCTGTAAAACTTTTGCCGTATGTCGCGACCGGGCGACACTATTTCCCAGCTTAAACGAGGCGTGGAAATATCTATTACAGGACCTGTTAAATTTTCGCATTGAAGATTTATTACTTCAACCGGAAACTTTTCCGTACATGCAAACAATAAGCTTGCAAAAAAACATGATACTAAAAATTTTTTCATAACACTTCTTTCCTATATTTTTTATTTATGATTACATTTCATTCCAAAACAGCAGCCCAGCCGCCGTTACGCACCATTTTAATATGTATCCTGTCTCCCTTTTTGACCTGCTGCCTGCGGATACTGTAGTCCATAGCCTGTTTTCCGGCGTTGAGACCGTCTTCGAAAGCGGTCATGCCGTAGGTTTTATCCTGATTAAGGAAACTGAGATCGATGTCAAACTCCCGTACTTTTTCCGCATTGTTGGTGATTCCTCCGATCCACCATTTATCGCCTTTCCGTCTTGCAACGATGGCGTACTGACCCGCTTCGGCAGCCAGCGCCCGCGTTTCGTCCCATGTTACCGGCGTGGAGAAAATAAACTGCGCGCAGTCGGGATTCCTGTCAAACTCCGAAGGGCTGTCCGAAGTCATCTGCAACCCGCTTTCGAAGAGGATGTAAAGGGCGATATGATACGTCCGCGTCCCGATAAATACGGGACTTTGACCGAGACGTCCCTTATATTGCTCCGGCTGCACGTTCAGCATCGATCCCGGAGTGAAAGACATCGGTCCCAGAACATTGCGCATAAACGGGAGATACATGCTGTTGTCGGGCGTACAGTTTCCGTGGTTTTCCAGCCCCCTGACGCCTTCCAGCGAAAGAAGATTGGGATACTTGTTCTCCAGTCCCACAGGCTTGTATGAACCGTGCAGCTCTACAAGCATGTGATATTTGGCTGCTTCCCTTGCCGCCTGTTCGTAGAAATTGACAATCGCCTGGTCGCTGCGATCCATGAAGTCGATTTTGAATCCCCTGACTCCCATTTTCGAAAAATATTCAAACACATTATACGAATCGTCATTGAAGTCCGTTTCTACCGCGCGGTATGATATCCAAAGCAGTATGCCGACGTTTTTCTCCTTTCCATAGCGTACGATTTCGGGCAAATCCACTTCCGGAACGGTTTCCACGGCATGGTTGATGTCCTTTGCCCAGCCTTCGTCAAGCAGGACGTACGGAATTTTGTATCTTGCCGAAAAGTCAATGAAATATTTGTACGAAGCGGTATTCACTCCCGTAACAAAATCGATCTCGGGACCGTAATGTGCATGGCGGTTAATCCAGTCCCACATCACCAGTCCCGGCTTAATCCACGAAGGATCTTCGATTACATTCTGCTGTGACAGACGGCAAACCATCGTACTTTCAATCAGCTGTCCGTCATTTTCGGTAATTATGAAATACCGCCACGGGAACTCGCGCGTCCCGGACGTCCGTGCAATATAATCGGCTGTTTTGCTGACAGCAAATTTTCTCTTAACCGCCTGCGTCTCGACAGGAACATGCGGGAATATGGCTCCGAGACCGTTATTCTCTTCGGTTTTTTTGACGAAGAAATTGGGATAATCGTTGATATCCGCTTCGGAAACAAGTATCTTAGTCCCTTTGCGGGTATCAATCAATACCGGCAGTTCGCCCATCTGACTGTCGGCTTTCCACTGTTTCGACTCAAGATGAAGATACGGTTCTTCGTAAGTGGTGGCAAATCCCCTGTCGTCCGCCATCTGTACATGCAGGAGATAATCGTCGGGAAAGTAGATGTTTATATCTTCGTTAAGTATGTCGATTTCTCCTTTTTTACGGGTGATGAAGCGATATGCGACGCCATCGTCGAATGCGCGGAACTCAAGCGAATAGTTTCCCTTAAAATTGAGCAGCAGTTGATTGTACCTGTTTTTAACTGTCGAAAATTTGAAGGGCACAACCGGAGTAATCTGGCTATCTTCAAAACTCTGTTTCCGCGACGTCAGTTTGGGTTTTTTACCCAGAATCTCATTGCGTAAATGCAGCTGTATTTCATTGTTCTGCAATAAAATTCCCCTGCTGTTCGAGACTGTATAGTAAATTTTGTCTTTCAGATCTATCGCCAATCTGATGTTCCCGTCGGGAGAAAGCAATTCAAGAGGCTTTTGCGCCCGGGCAAAATTACATATTGCAGTTATCAGAATAAAAAAAACCGATGCAATAATGTGTTTCATACTGTTCTTTGAAATTTTTTTAATCATAAATATCATATTTCTTAATAAATTACGTGCTTTAGCGTTTCTTCAAATACATATAAATATGTACCCGTATTGACGTTGCAAAATTAATCTTTTTTTCTTTATGCAAGATAAAATTGTATTTCTGTATTGGGTGTACGACAAAATTCCGCATTTCAATTCCCCCTTAGGAGATGAATATCAATAGAACAAGTGTTTATCTTCCGCCACAAGCCTTTTAAGGCTTGCACGCGATAGTAGAACCGAATTGTTTCTTACAGTGACTCTTGACCGGATTACAAACCAGTCGTCACGTTCAACCTGCGGTTGATTCAAATCCTAACGTGCATATTACCTTGTTTCTATTGATATTGATGCCCTA
>JAIRZR010000041.1 GCA_031267155.1 Prevotellaceae bacterium
TCCGTATGTTCCTGTTTTATAATAGAAAGTTTCAATATACATTCCTGTCACATTATCGTGTATCTGTTCATCTTTCTAGAAACATATAGTTTTTCGATTTAATCGTTTTATGTGCGTTCTGAAGTTAAGATTCTTTCTTTCTATTTCCCATGTTTTATCTTTTCCAATCCGGTGCCTGTTTGAGGGTATATATTTGGAATAGGAACTCCAATTATCGGTATGATAAAGCGAAATGGGAAATGCCTCAAGCAGTTTCCAAAGTATCAGAAAATCTTTATCCTGCCTTTTTCCGTTGTGCCAGGCTAATATACATTCTCTCTATAGCATACCACGTCCAGCGTTGATTGGACCTGTTTTGGACAAAGCTCCAAAATTCATCCATGTCTCCTTCAAAATGTATTTCAACCTCTAAATCTTCAAACTTGTTGACTTCGTCCTTTGTCAAAAAACAGGGGTTGGTTTTTGGCGTTTTTTTTTTAACACGGAGCTTACCGTGTCTTTACTTATGGACAGTACCCTGCCAATATCCCGAACACCGCTACTATTGAGCGTCAATTCGATTATTTTTTCTTTTATTCCCTGTTTGCACGCATTGTAACGATACTCTAATCGAAATTGCTTTCGACACAACTTGCTGTAATAACGTTGAGTACCATTAGTACATTTCCCATTTTTTTGTAAATATGTCCCTGTGCAGTGCGGACATTGAATCAATTGTTGATGAACCATGTTTTTTGAGGCAAAGATAATCAATTCATTTGATTTATGACACGACCAAAAAAAATCATACTCCACCAACTTTTCTTTCAGAACATTTACTGCTGCATAAAAAGTGAAAAAAAATTATAATGATAGCAGCTACGCTCCAAAAGCTTTTAGTCTTCAAACAGTAATCCCAAATTCGCAAGGGAACTCGTGGCTCAGACGACAGCAGGGGGGGTATGTAGTTCCGACACACTTTTTGTCGTGCAAAGATAATGCTTTGTAATATTCCTGATATTATTCTTATTTAATGAACTGTATATGTAATCATAATCCGCTTGTTACGTCCTGGTGAAGTGCCATTTCGCTTGTAGTTTAGGTATGAAACGGTTATTCGCAATGACGATGTGAGGACTTTTTAGACGTCCTCCAGGCGATAGCAAATGGCGAAATTGTTTACCGCACTCTCATCCGGTAAAAAACGATATTTCTGCATAACATTATGCAGTTAAAAATTATTACTACATTTGCAGCCGGTAATTGGATATGGTCATGAAAAAAAACAGGCATAATAAAAGTGTTTACAACAGCCGTTTATGGATTATCATGTACATTTGCATCGAATATTAAAAATTAAATTAAAGACAATGAAAAGATACTTGTTAAGTTTCGCAACGTTTTTTGTTCTGCTGTTACAGGCAGTTACAATGCTGTCACAGGACATTGTCCCGGAAGTTCCGGCAGACAAATCCGAAATCCGGTTTCATGCCGGAGCCGCAAAACAGCTTCTTGAGCGGGGGATTGAGAAACTGCTTTTTATCCGCCGGTTTACATTTAATGCCAACCATGTTTACACCGATTACATCAACAGCCGGTGGATGCCGGGCGGCGGGATGTGCGTCCTCGATCTGAAAACCGGAGGAATCAGGGAAATTGTTCCCGAACTCACCAATATCGGCGTTGTTGGCTGGTTTGATCTTTCATTTGATGCGAAGAAAATCGTTTTCGACTTCAAAAAGGGCGCCGACGAGGGCTACCGAATCTACGAAGTCAATGTTGACGGCACAGGGCTGCGCCAGCTTACCTTCCCCGAACCGGACGAGGAGGAACTGATCGCGAATTATCGCCGCGGCTATCATCACGGCACCGACGACATGGATCCCTGCTATCTTCCCGACGGAGGCATTGCTTTTGTAACAACGCGCTGCCAGTTCAGCGTGCTATGCGACGCCGGCGATGGATTCACTGTCAAGAATCTTTACCGCATGAACGACGACGGCTCGGCAATCGAAGCGCTCACCTGCAGCCCTCTCAGCGAGGCAACTCCCACGCTTTTGCCCGACGGAAGGATTCTGTATCACCGCTGGGAGTATGTCGATAAAGCCGCCGGCAACTGCAAGGCATTGTGGGCTGTCAATCCGAACGGTACAGGCTCGGTCGAAATCTACGGCAACACCATTTCGTTTCCCGAAACAAAAGTACAGGCGCGCGCCATACCCGGCGAACCGAATAAAATCGTGATGCTTGGCGCTTCGCACTGGATTAACAATGCCGTCGGGACGGTCATCACCGTCGATACCCGCGAACCGGTACGCAGCGCCGGCACAATGAAGTACATCACCGGCGACGTTGCCGCATTTGCTCACGACGGGTTCCATTTCAAGGACGAAAATGGCAAATGGTATCACGACAGGACCGGAAAACCCGGACGCCTGTTCCGCAATCCCTATCCGCTTTCGTCCTCGCTGTTTCTCGTGTCGCACAAGCCGGCCGGTTTGAAATGGGATGACAAAACCGGATATGACATTGCTCTCCTCGACGGCGAGGGAAAGGAGACCGTCCTCATTAAAGACACAGCCATTTCGCTGTGGCATCCGTATCCGCTTGCCGCGCGCGAAAAGCCGCCGGTACCGACAGGGATGACGACCGATACCGAACTCGCCGGCAGGGGACTGGCGCGCTGTTTTGTAACCGACATTTACGCCGGCATGGAAAACGTGCGGCGCGGCGAGGTCAAATATCTTCGCATCCTAGAACAGTTGCCGCGGCCATGGGCAGCGCGAATCAACGATAACGGCGATGTTGCCGGGATGGCGCACAAAGCCGTGGGCGACGGATTTCTCAGCGTCAAGGTACAGCATGGCATTGTTCCGGTCGAAGATGACGGCAGCGCGCATTTCCTTGTCCCGTCCGACCGTCCGATTTATTTTCAGGCGCTTGACAGAGATTTTCGGGCGATTCAAACCGAACGCACGTATGTCAACTACCGCGCCGGCGAGACGCGAAGCTGCATCGGATGTCACGAAACGCCCGACGTGGCGCCGTCGTCTGCTGCATACGTCTCGAAAGCCATGAAGCGCGTCGCTTCGATTCCGCAGGCGCAGCCTACGCAGGATGAAGCCTGCATGGTGTTCGATTATGAGCGTCAGATTCAGCCGATTCTCGACCGGCGCTGTATCGAATGTCATTCCGGCGACAAACCGGCGGCTCAACTCGATCTTGGCGGCAAGGCAAATGGCGTGTACAGTGTTTCGTACCGTTCGTTAGTCCGTCTTTCAAAAACCTCGCGCCAGCTGCTTGGCAACCGTGCGTATCGCGACGAAGACAATGCATCCAACGGCATCGAATACATTCCTCCCTACCACACAGGCGCACTGTCGAGTCCTCTCGGCGCAATGATTCGCGGCGAACAGCAGACAGCCTGGAATAAGGACGGGGTAAATCTTTACACCGAAAAATTGACGCAAAATCATAAGAACCTTCATTTAACCGAAGCCGAAAAAATTATGATTACCAACTGGCTCGACGTCAACTGTCAATTTTATCCGGCATACTGGGGACGGAAAAACGAACGTTACCATGACAGCCCCGATTTCCGACCGGCGTTTACTTTCGAAGAAGCAAGAAGAACTGAAAAACGCGAGTGAAACAGTTACTTTCGCCTGAAGACGATGTAGAGGGTGTCCAAAAAGGGTCAGGTTCCGTCACTGCAAGGGCGCAGCCCGAAATACTGTTATACCACGCGCGGGGCAGTTTTGCGCATTGCAGACTGACGCCGTAAGGCGTCAAATATAGATAACCCCGAACAAGCGTAGCGCAGTTCAGGGTACAACATACATCTCTCCACAACTCCGTAAAGAGTTGAATAGTTTCTTCCCATCAAGCCCGCAAAGAATTAAACTCCTTCGGAGTTCTGACGGAGCTTGGACGGTTTACCCCGAGCTGCGCTTCGCTTGACGGGGTTATCAAAATTGGACGCTTGCAGCGTCAAAAAACACAAGCATCTCCACATTTTTATATCACAATTTTAGCCCGCGCACAGTATAACCTGAGTTCGGGATAAACAAAATAGAGAAAGAGGAAAAATGGGGTAAATATCGGCTTATAGGTCAAATTTCATGCAGAGACCTTTGTAATCAGTTTATTTATATTTTTGCACAAAATTAAAGTATAAAAATAAAAAAATGCATTCGCTGTGGCTCTCCAATAACGCAGAAAAATGGCAAAAAAGGAGGCAAACAACAGTACAAATGTCAGGCCTGCGGATTTCAATTCGCATGGACGGGAACGTCCTCTCTCAGCAACTATTGCGTTTCCGTAACCTCAAGTCATTATGACTGGGCTATTAAGAGAATCAGGATGCATATAAAAATACTATTAAAATAATAGAATACTAAACTACCTTCGCCTAAAGGCGAAGGGTTTACTGTCGGCTAAAGCCGACTAAAGGCTTACGCATCCCCAATTGTGTATTATTGTGTAGAGAGCGTCCAAAAAGTCCCTCACATCGTCATTGCGAGCGAAGCGAAGCAATCCAGAATACTGTTAATCACTGGATTGCTTCGGGCTGCGCCCCTCGCAATGACGGACACCGACCCTTTTGAAGCACCCTATACCTTCCAAAGCTTTTTCAAACTAAAGTCTTCGCCTAAAGGCGGGGGATTTGTCCCCAGATGTATAAATTAAAAGCACAAAAGAGATTTGTGGCGTTTCCTGTCGGCAACATATCCCGATTCGTCGATAGCAGGTACTGTTTCTTATCAGTACAAAGTTTGCCAAGCATATTTTTTATCATATAGCAGGATGGGTAGAAAATCCCGTATTTCCTGCGTTTGGATACTGTTATGGCATTATTTTTCTTCCATTTCGCGCATAACATCATAATATACGGTAGCTGCGATTGTCTGCTACCGTATATCGGAACTCTGAAAAAATGAAAATGTATCGCCTATCGAGGACAAACCGGCGACTATACCATCTTTTCAAATTCCTTCATGCAGTCAACCAATACTTCCACGCTTGTCAGCGGCAGAGCATTGTAGAGCGAGGCTCTGAATCCTCCGACGGAACGGTGTCCCTTGATACCTGTTATTCCGTATTTTTTAGTTAATTCCATAAAATCATTTTCCTTTCCGGCATATTTTTCATCAAGCACAAAGCAGACATTCATTCTCGAACGGTTTTTTACAGCCGCTGTTCCCCTGAATACCGGATTTCTGTCGATTTCGCCGTACAGGCAGTCGGCTTTAGCCTGGTTTCTGCGGTTGATTTCCGCTACTCCTCCAATGCCTTTAAGCCATTTTAATGTTTCCTTCATCATGAATATGGGTATAACCGGAGGAGTGTTGTACATTGATTTGTCCTTGATATGGGTTCTGTAGTCGAAAAATTTGGGAATATCCCGCGACACTTTGCCCAGTATGTCCTTTTTAATTATCACAAAAGCCAGGCCTGCCGTTCCCGCGTTCTTTTGAGCGCCGCCGTATATCATTGCATATCTGGAAACGTTTACCGGACGGCTGAGTATGTCCGACGACATGTCCGAAACCATATTGACCGGCGAATCGGGATCCGCAAGTATTTCGGTACCGAATATCGTGTTGTTCGACGTAAAATGGAAATAGTCAACGTCTGCCGGTATCGCGTATTCCGGTATCACGGAGTAGTTTGAATCCTTTCCGGAAGCAATGACCTGCACTTCGCCATAGTATCTTGCCGCTTCGATTGCTTTTGTCGCCCATACGCCGGTGTCGAGGTATGCCGCTCTGGTTTGCAGCAAATTGTATGGCGCCATCAAAAACTGCTGGCTTGCTCCGCCGTGCAAAAACAGCACTTCGTATCCGTCGGGAATCGACAGCAGGTCTTTCCAGAGAACACTGCACTCGTCCATCGCTTCGTCCCAGCCTGCGGAACGGTGTGATATTTCGGCTATTGAAAGACCGGAATTATTGAAATCCCTTAATGCGTCTATCGTAGCATCAATTGCCTGCTGAGGTAAAATCGAAGGACCTGCATTGAAATTATGTTTCATAATCATTTATTTATATTGTTTTATAATCATTAATATTCTGTTTGCTATCTCTCCGGCGGCATCGGGCATGGCAAGTTTCGATATATTGCTTTTCAAGCCGTCGGCACGCGAGCTGTTGCCAAGCAATTCGATCACTGTTGCGACTAATCTGCTTCGGGCGTCTTCGTCTTTAACCGATATTGCCGCATTTTTGTTTACCAGCGAGTTCGCATTTTTTGTCTGATGATCTTCGGCAACGTTTGGCGAAGGTACAAGTACAGCCGGTTTTCCGACTATGCAAAGTTCCGATATTGTGCCCGCTCCCGCTCTGGAGATTATTATGTCCGCCGCAGAAAATGCGTAATTCATTTTGCCGATGAAATCAAAAACTTTGACAAAGGGCTTACCTTCTGCAAGTTTTGCAGCTGTATTGAAATAGTGTTTGCCCGTTTGCCATATCAGCCGAATATTGTTTTTCTCAAACTCATGCAGACCGCCGGCAATGCTTTCGTTGACTGTACGGGCGCCAAGACTTCCGCCAAGCGCCAGAACAACAGGACTGTCGGAATTGATGTCGAAAAATTTCACAGCCTCGTCCCTTATCCTGTCCAGTTCGAACAGATCCTGCCTTACGGGATTTCCGGTGAAGCAAATCTTTTCTTTCGGGAAAAACCGTTCCATGCCCTGATATGCAACACATACGGATTTGGCTCTTTTCGACAGGAATTTATTTGTCAGGCCGGCATACGAATTCTGTTCCTGAATCAGGGTCGGGATTCCCATTCGCTGAGCCTGCCAAAGCACTGGAGCGCTTGCATATCCGCCAACGCCTGCCACAGCGTCGGGTTTAAAGTCCCTGATGATTTTGGCAGCCCTGTTCATGCTTTTGATCAGTTTCACCGGAAGGGTAAAATTCTTGAAAGTCAGTCTTCTTTGCAGACCTGCGACCGGAAGACCAAGGATATCGTAGCCTGCCGCCGGGACTTTTTCCATTTCCATGCGACCCTCGGCTCCCACAAAAAGTATCTCCATGTCGCTGACACTCTCTTTCAGAGCGTTGGCAATGGAAATTGCCGGAAATATATGTCCTCCTGTTCCTCCTCCGCTTATAATAACTTTCATTTGTTGCAAAAATTTATCCTAAATTGCGGGCGCAAAATTACTACAAATAATTTTAATTCTTTAATCAAAGCCGATTCATGGTGCATTGACGTTGCTTTAGGTGCAAATCTACACACAGAAAAAACATACTGGTGAGTATCTCCGAACAGGAGACACATCCCGAATATAATATTTTCAAAAGCGATCTGGTGGATTTGTGATTTCCGACAAAAAAAGCTCTACAACAAATCGTGTGGGTAGATAAAAAATTATGCCCTTTCAAGTTAGACAGTACTCCTGTGTTGCTACG
>JAIRZR010000088.1 GCA_031267155.1 Prevotellaceae bacterium
AGCAGACAGGCTCGTACAAATACGAATCCATCCTGCTTCCGACCTCGCTGAACGGCAATCATGAGGTTGTCTTCACTGTCGGCGGTAACGAATATACGTGGGAACTGGCGGGACAATACCATACTATCTCCTCTTATCCATATTCGGATTATGGCTGGTGCGACATTGGCACTAACTATCTTCATTTGGTTTCGAATGGAGGCGAAGGATACCATCAATGTTTTCAGAATATACAGTTGCAGGGGCGAATATTGTTAAACGGTACGATTTGTTTATACCACCCCGTTCAACATAAAAGTGTGGATATACTCCGTATCACAGTCCGTCCTGCTAAGGGAATTGCCGGTCGAATTCCCAGCTTCCAGGGAACGTACGGTCAATACGGGCAATTTGTAGGTCAGGAAATAATCCTGGTATGAAGCCCGGTCGGAAACGGTCGGTTTTTCCCGCAAAAAAAAAGACTGTCCCAAAAGCCGAGACAGTCTTTTTTTTACGAGAAGCAAGCGCTATCGCATAAAAATCGTGGCGCGTTAAAATAATGTCTGCAGAATACGGGACTTCGTTGTCGTTGCAGGATGCCGTGCAAGGCACCGTTCGGTCAGTCCAGCGGGATGATGTCTTCCCTGAAAGTTGTCAGTTTTTCTATGCCTGTGCATGTTACGAGGAAGCTGTTTTCGATGCCGACAGCACCGACTTGCGGTATGACGAATTTCGGTTCGAGAGCGAAGGTCATGTTTTCCTCGAGAATCTCGCCGGAGCGCGGAGTGAAAACGGGTGGCTCGTTGATTTCGAGGCCGATGCCGTGTCCGACGAATTTGGCTTGCTGGCGCATGCCCATAAAACAGTCCGCAAGTCCGGCTTTTTTTACGATAGCGTAAGCCCGGTTGTACAAATCGGCACATGCTACGCCTGGTTTGGCCATGACCTCGACAGCGTCCTGTATCTCTTGTGAGATGCAGTGAGCGCAGTAAGCCGCTTCGGGGAGCATTCCGATGGAATAGACGCGCGTCATGTCCGTGAGATAATCCGTGAAATTGCCTGCCATGTCAACCATGACGGTCATGCCTTCCTTCAGGACTGTTCCGTTCGCTCCAATGGGGCAGAATGCCGTTTGTCCGCCGCCCCCGAGCGCAAAGTCGTGTGGGGAGGGAGTTGCCGCATTTTCACCTGCGAGAACGCTTCCCATAAAAATATTCATATTCGGCCCGAATGCGCGAAAGACGCCGATGGATCCGTTTAGCCGCATTCTGTGTTCTATCTCGGCCTGAAACCGGAGGTCAGTCATACCGGGGCGATAACAGTCCGGTATCCGGGCGTATGTGGCGGCATGACGGTCGGCCGACGTGCGGAGCTGTTCGATTTCCCATGGCGTCTTGACCGTTCTTATGCGACGCATAAACGTTGTTGCATTATCTGTTTTTTTGAAGTGAAAGATGTTTTGCAGGCGCATGTATTCGTTATACGATATTTCGTCCATCTCCAGAAGCGCGTTTTCGGGTAGCTCCCATCCATTAGCGGCGAAGATGTCAGGTATCTGCTCCGGTTTGCGGATGGAAAACAGCCGTTCGCCCGCCAGTCCGCCCGGACGTTTGACGAACAGCAGGGGATCGTCGTCCACAGGCAGATAGTAATATCCATTGAATACAAGTCCTGTCATATAGTATATGTTTACGTCCGTAGTTAGCAGCATGCCTTCCGCTCCTGTTTTGCGGATGGCTTTTTGTGCTTTTTTCTGCCTGAAGAACAGGTCTTTAATCAGTTTTTTGGCTATCATATTTTATTAAGTTAAATTTTGCAGTGCAGAAATTTTTCCGGCTTTGCTCCCCCGGTTTCGGGAAATTTATCCAACGACAAAAGTACAATAAATTCCCGGATATCAAAAGGATTCATCGCAGAGAATAACTCTCCGGCTTTGACGAGACCAGTGCCGAATTATATTGTGTTCGTGTGGTGTTTTTGCGAATTGTTTTACGCTTGCGATTCGACGCCACAAGACATCTGAGGTAACTCTTTGCAGACGAAGCGTAGCTCGGAATATAATTCGTACAGGATAACACCCAGCAGAGCGAAGTGGAGAGGTTGTCACACTTTTGAAGCATCCTCTTTCCCTTCCCGCAAACTGTCCTGTTAGTCTTGGATCAGTTCCTTTCTCGAAAAGTTTTTTGTTTCCTGTCGTTGTCGAACAAAAATTCAAAGCTCCGTTTGTCGACATTGAACTGGATGGAGGCAGAAAATTCCTTCCCATTTTTGCCTGTTATATTATCAAAATATACGGCTTTGCCTTCCGACAGTTCTTTCTTCTGCTGTTCGTTTAATTCCACACCTTTGATTTTTTCAGGCGCTGTTACTTTGTCTGCGTGGAAAGCGACAAACTCATTGGTCAGTTTGTCCGGCAGCAGGAGAATTGACGTTTTTTCGCTCTGCCGAAATTCGGCTTCAACCACTCTGCCGAGATTATCGTTTGTCAGCAGGTTCTTTTTATCTTCTTCGGAAAATGTTACGCCGAAATACGAGCGTTCCAAATCGGGCTTGTAGCGGATGGGATGAACGGCAGGAACAAATATGCCGTCCTGCTATTTGCGAAGTGAAAAGTGAGAATTGAAACAGAGTGTTGTTTCGTCATCTATCCTGATGGACACCGGTGTCAAGTCCGTTTTATGGTAATCGAGCATTTTTTCCAGATTGCTGTTTTTTCCATAGATTCGCGTGTGATTCTGAATTTTTCCAGTTTGTCCCAATGCACAAGATCGGGAGTGATGGCATCAGGTGTTTGTGTTTGTGTTTGCGTCTGTGTCTGTCCCTGTGCCCGGATTTGTTCCTGACCATACTTTTTCAGAAAATCTTTCAGATCGACGCAGTGAAAGTCGATAAGCATTTTGTTTTCAGTAGTTTCGATGTTTTTGGAATTCCCGAATACTTTCTGCAATTTCTGTACAATTTCCTTAAGTTTCTCTGCCGGAATACGGAAAAACTCAAAACGCGTCGGGTCTTTTAATCTGACACTTGATGTTCCCGAAGAAGTTTTCGAGTATATCTCCCTGCGGTATTGTTAAATTCATATAGTTTCTAATTGGAAATGCAATCGTAAAGTATTGATATTTAAGAATTATTTTTTACAAAATCTATAGCAATTTAACAATGTCTTGAAACAAACAGTTGGTTGTTCATTTTATACGTTGCATATTCAACCAGTAAATCATCTTTGTCTTTCGATAAAATAATGCTGATGGGAAGATTATTGCCTTCGCAATTCCCTTCTTTGGCAAAATAGCCCATATACATGTTCATCTGTCCGATGTCGTCATGCTTTACTTCGTTTATCTTTATTTCATATGTTGCGTAGTCTTTTATGTTGGCTTGCTTCATCAGCCCTCTATTTCTCAGCGTATTCTTCATTTACTACCCAACATAAATAACAGAACAAAAGTACAACTTACCTTTCAAACCATCTAATAAACAATAGACTTTCTCTCTGTTTGGTCTCTTCAAAATCGTTATCTTAGGTAAACTCATATTATGTTTAACTTTTGAAGATAACGCTTATGCTTGAACAGATTATTTTACGTAAATTCTATTTGCTCAGACATCTTGAAGCCTCCCTTTTAAAGGAACGGGAAAGTTATGTGACCTACTTACATGGTAAAGGGCTCAGCCGTGGAACTTTATTGTCAGTTGCAGATAATCTGCTTCGTATTGTTCAGTTGCTGGATTTGAAAGATCGTGAATGCTATCCGGATTGAAAGTGGCAGGTTTGCAAATGCGACACTACGGTCCGCACAGTCTGCGACACGGATGTGCTACCCGTTTGATAAACCTGGGGTTCTCACTAAAAGAAGTGGCGGATCAACTGGGTCACCAACAATTGGACACGACACGCATTTATGCCAAAGTAGATATCAATAACCTTCGTAAGGTTGCCGACATGAACTGGGAGGGCATATTATGAAGATTAAAGATATCATACCCCAATATATATCATACCGTCAGTCTTTGGGAGAAAAGTTCAGGACAAATGCAGCCGGGCTAAGATGTTTCCTCAAATATGCAGGTGAAGAAACAGCGATCGGTAATCTTGGCTTAACTGTTTGTACGGACTTCTTATACGCTCCTTCAGGAAAAGTGACTGCCAACTGGTTTTGTAAGTATACCGCATTGAAAGGCTGCGGTCTGACCCGGTTCCTCATGTCCGTTCAGCGTTATCGCAGCGTCAGCAACTCCTCCATGCGGATGGGACATAAGGCAGGCGACAGGCTGTGAATCGACTGCACCGGTGACAGG
>JAIRZR010000101.1 GCA_031267155.1 Prevotellaceae bacterium
CGTAGATTTACCGGCGCCGTTCGCCCCGATAATCCCATAACAGTTGCCCGGCAAAAACTTCAGGTTCACATCCTGAAACAGCGCCCGCTTCCCAAACTGAATATCCAATCCACTAACTATAATCATAATCCCTGTCCTTTTTTTTTAATTTCGGGCTGCAAAGATAATGCAAGTTGAGTGCAATACAAAATGATTCAATGATTCATTTCAATATGCAGATTCAACTAACGAATGCAACAGCCTTATCGATTTTTAATTTTATCCTGTCAAAAGGCGCATCAAAGTTAAGATTTTTTCTTGGTCTTCGATTAATTTTATGTTGAATATTATTAATATGCAAATTCTGAACGATTTATTTGGAATGCACAAAAAGTTTATTTTTGTCTTCAAATTCAAAATTAAAAGGACTTTCATAACCCATGAATCATATTTTTTTTCACCTTCATTGTGAGGGCATTGCTGTGCAGCGCCTGCGCCGGAAATGACGGACACAGGAAAGCGCTGGAGGCGGAATTACGCCTGTTTAGTTTAAAGGGAAAGCGATAACTTTGCCCGATAATATGCTGGCCAGGCTTTGCGATGAGCAGACGTTGCCGGATACAACTTTACTGCGCCGTCCGTTAAAAATGGTAGTATATGTAAATCATGACGGTTGCCAGGACTGTAAAAAATAGTTATGAAAAGCCGGTATCTTTGTTTTCAACAGCAGTCGATATCCCTATTAACAGTGTTACGTTTAATTCATACAGTATGCTTTCAGCCTGTACCTGCAATAATAACAGTCATATACTTGGGACATGTCGGATATTCCCTTATCGCAATCAAAGTATACGCCTCATTAGTCAGTGTAAGGATTAAAGTGTTATTATACAGCTGTTGATCGCTCGCCGGCAAACACTTAATAAAACACTTAATAAAACACTTAACAAAATTTTTCTCATTTTTTTTCGAAATTAAGCGTTTTTTTAAGTGTTTTTTTAAGCGGTCTGTTTTTTATTTGCATAAAAAAACAAATTATGCGAAACGTTTTTTTGATATATGGATTGGGGATGCTTCTTTTGAGCGCTTTGTTCGTTTTCTGTAAGAAGGATAAACGGATAAGTGATGTACGAAAGATCATATCGGATTGGACGGGAAAGCAGATCAAATTCCCGGACAATATTATGTGTGTCGCAACAGGAGCGAAAGCGAATTACATTCCGCTATACAATCCGTCGTATAAAATACTAACGTACGCAAATACTTTTGTTAAATATGCCATAACTATCTTTCAACTGGGGAAAAACAACTTAGACAGGTTTGGCGTCTGCAGGTTATGCTCCACTTCCTGCAGGCGCAGAATACACTATAATATATTATAGTTTTTGAAAAGGATATCAAGAATTATTATGTTTTGTCCCCCGGATCAGAGCGGCCGTTTAGCCGGAAGAATAGTGGAGCATATAGAATCATTCAGACTTTTGGTGATTCCGAAAGAAACCTTGTTTCACTGTTCCGGAAAGCTTGAGATAAGGTATTCTCAAAAACAGAAGTTAAGACATTTTATACCTTTGCCGGAAAGGTATGTTAGGTAATATAATTTTAAGCAAATTAGCTATGATGAAAAAAATATTAGGCATTTTCGCTATCGTAATGATTGCGTTTGCCGCATATAATGTATATTATAATACGGAAAGCACGGAACTTAATGTTCTTTTGGAAGATGTCGAAGCTCTCGCAGATGAAGATTTGCCGGAGGTCGTCGTCACATGTAGTTCGAGTTGCTATTACACAGGTCAGTGTTATACTACAAATCCATATTGGGACGGAATTACAAACTCAAATAGATGTGTTTGGCATGGAGCTATATGGACTTCCTGTAATTGCAGCTAAAGCTGTAACTGAATAATTTCAAATCTTACTTGGAGGCTGTCTCAAAAGGCTGTTATGTCATCATTACGAACAAAATGAAGCAGACCGGATATTTGACTGTTAATAGACTGTTTTACTGTTGCTTTCGTAAAAATGTCTTTCAGGGCTTTTGAGACGCCTTTTAAGTGAATTTGGTATACAAATAAATAGTTGAACATAATTATAAATGCTATGAAATATATACATACTATTCGTTTCAGGATAAACGATTCGATATTTAAAGTGATAACTGTTTTCTTTGTTGTTTGTTCTATACCGCTGTTTTTTAATTCGTGCCGTAAAAAAATAAATGAGGAACAGGATCATCCGGTTCTGTACGCATCGCTGGATGAGAAAAAAATTTCAATGGAAAAACTGTTCGACAAAATAGAAATCATTCCATTGGAAACAACCGACCAGTCGTTAATAAGATCAATTTCTCAATACAACTATTGGGACGGTAAACATTATATCCTTGACGCTTCTCAATACATTCTTTTTATCTTTGATGACGACGGGCATTACATCGATCGTATCGCACGAGTCGGACAAGGCCCCGGAGAATACAAGTATATTTACGACTTCGTGCTGAATCCCGATAACGGACAGATTGAGATGCTTTCTCCGTTCAAGTATATTTACTGTTACGATTTTTCGGGAAACTTCATAAAGAGACATGATCTGACTTATTTGCCACAAGCGAGTATTCAGAGATTCGAAGTTTTGGACGACCAAAACTATATTGTGTGGACCTCGCCGGAAGACGGCCAGGATGCCATCTGTATTATTTCCCGGGAAGACGGGAAAACGGTCAACAGTTTCTGGCAAGACCTTTTCATTATTAACGTGTGGGGAGGGGATGTGTTTCATGCCTGCAATCAGGAAACTTATTTTGCTTTGCCTCTATACAATCGGGTATATAAAGCCACAAAAGACGGCTATGAGATCGCATACGAATGGAATTTTGGGAATAAAACGATGGATATCACCAAATACAAAATCTCTACGGGAATGTATAATATAAATAAGGATTCGGAGAATTTGAGGGAAAAATTCAAGAACAGAGAAATATCATATCTTATTAGATATAATTTTCAAAACAGCCGGTATTGTTATGCCATGCTTTTGTATGAAATGATAACGAGAAAGCATCTGTTTTATGACAGAGAAACGGGTGAAAGCTATTTTTTTGAACGTCCGGTTGAAGATGTCAAGTTGTATCCGATATATTTTTCCGATACGTTTATGATCGGCACATCGTTTGATGACGATAAAAACAATCTGTTGAACTGTGCACTGCTGGATGAAACCGGTAAGAAAAAACTGCAATCCTTAAAGGAAGATGATAATCCATATATAATTAAATATTATTTTAAAAAATAGATATATTATGAAACGTTTCCGACACATATTGTATTATACGCTTTTCTTTGTTTTTGCCATATCTTGCAAAAATAGAGGAACAGAACAAAACATGGAAAAAGAAACAGCGATTGATTACAGACAACTCATTGAAAATAAAATAAATGAACTTCGAGGCAACACGATAAACAGCAAAATAACTAACCAGGAGGTATATTTGGGAGTTGATTCCCTCAATAAAACGGATATGCAGCAAATAGTGACGAAGCATTTATTCTTTTTATATTTTTCATATCAGACATGTTCCCCATGTATTCAGCAGACAGTTGAGTATATTGAGGAAGTTTTCCCGGATTATGAAAACGATGACAGAATCATTTTTATTTCACCGGATTATCCCGCCAGGTTCAGACGCAACTGTTATGGTAAAAAGTTACTCACTTTATCGAAAGGCGAATTGGGCATACCCCTTGAATCGGAACATGTTCCATTTATATTTATTTTAAATAAAAATATGGAAATAGAAGAGTTGCATATAGTTAATAAAGAAAACTTTGTCAAAACATTGGAGTTTCTTAAAAAGCTAAATCAGGGATTGCCGTGAAATATTTATAACTCCCCCGTTTTAGGGTAAAACTGCTTAATAATCGGAATAAAAATTGTTTTTCGGAATAATTTAAGTTGCGTATTGGAAAATAGAAATTTATCATGAAAATACAGTCATTTTTACACTGATTGATCATATTGACCGTGCATTCCACGCCTTGGCAAGCAGGCAAGTTTTTTAATTGAAAATATGCCGGGACATGGATACAGCTTATATATGAACGTGACAGGCGATGATGCATTATTTGAAACCTGAGACAGTTTAATATCAAATAAATAAAATGAAACATCTATTATACATCAGTATCGTTTTATTATCGGCTGTTGCATGCAGTCGACATCCGTCGCGTCTGGAGCAGGCCCTGGCGTTAGCCGGCGCCAACCGAGTGGAGCTGGAGAAAGTGCTGGCGCACTATTCCCCGGATGCGTCGGACAGCCTGAAATACCGGGCGGCGTGTTTCCTGATTGAGAACATGCCTCTTCACTACTCATATTCCGGCAGGGCCATGGACGGCTTTGCGTCGGAAGTGAAACGCTACGCGGCCGGACATGAATACGAACCCGGCGAGCATACCCTCTATCTTTCCGTCAACTCGTTTGAGGATGACTTCCCCTCGCCTCCGTCATCCGGCTACAGCCTGACCATGGATTCGCACGTGATAACAGCCGGGTTTCTGATCGACAACATCGAACAGTCCTTCAGGGTCTGGCAGGAGCAGCCCTGGGGAGCAGGCATCTCCTTCGAGGGTTTCTGCGAGCAGATCCTTCCCTACCGCGTAGCCGACGAACCCCTGGAGGAATGGAGGCAGCTGTATTACGACTATTTCCGTCCCAAAGTGGATTCGATGTGCGGCGACACGCGCGACCTGCTGACGGCAGGCAGGGCGGTGTACAGGATTATATACGAGAGCCGTCGCTGGATATTTGACAGTTCGGTAACGAGCCGCCATCTCGGAGCGGAGACGCTTTTCCACAGCCGCCTGGGTGACTGCCGCCTGATGGCGCTCTATGCCACATATGCCTTCCGTGCACTGGGCATACCCTGCGGCATCGACATGATCCTGCAGAATCCCGATAAACACTATAAACAGCACTACTGGAACTACATGAAGGATAATCGTGGAGGGACCCGCCGCTTCGAGCTGCTCCAGATGGAGCCGGAAGAAAGCAATAAGATGAACCGCCGGACAGGAAAGGTATACCGTTCCTGTTACGGCATACAGCCCGGCTCCCCGCCTTCCGTGTATAAAACGAAACTGCCGGCACCCCTTAACGACTGGCTGATAACGGACGTGACGCACGAATATTATGAAAAGACAACGCTTGCGGTAGCGGTGAACGGTAAACGGCGGGACGGCGGCCTGCTGTTCCTGGGCGTTTTCAACAACAGCGAATGGATACCGGTTGCCTGCAGTAAAATCAAAAGCGGGAAAGCCGTTTTCGATTACGTGGAGCCGGATATCGCATACCGTCCTTTTTGCCATGTAAACGGAAAGCAGGAAATGGAAGGCTTCCCCGTCATCGTGCGTGCGGATAATAACCACACCTTTGTAAAACCGGATACGGCCCGCCTCCGGACAGTGTCGATAAACCGCAAATACCCCCTCCCGGACTGGCACGAAGCGCTCAAGCACCGTTCCGTAGGAGGTCGGTTTGAAGTATCCGGCGACAGCCTTTTTACGCGCCCGGTAACGGTTTATACCCACCGCGATTCGCTGGCGTTTGATTATTACAGCGTCAAGATCGACTGTCCCGTCAAAGTCAGATATGTCAGGTACTGTTCAGCCCCGGACGCCCACGTCGGCATGGCGGAGATAAAATTCCTGTCTGAGGGGAAAGTCCTGAAGGGGAGGGTTACGGGCTTTGCCGATCCGTCCATGTTCGGGATAGCCTGCACTAGGGAGGCGGCGTTTGACGGCGACCCGCTGACCTATGCCGATTCGTCATCTCCCGACGGCGCGTGGGTCGGGCTTGCTCTGGACGAAGCCGCCCAAATCACGGAAATAGAATATATCTTCCGCAACGACGACAACAGCATCTGCGAAGGCGACGTCTACGAACTGTTTTACCTCACGGACACGGGCCGCGTATCGCTCGGTAAACGAACAGGTGTCAGGAACGGCACGCTGACATACGAAAACGTCCCCTCCGGCGCACTGCTTATCCTGCACAACGAAACCCGGGGACAGGAAGAGCGGCCATTCCTGTACGAAAACGGGGAGCAGGTATGGTGGTAAGAATATCAGGCGAAAAGGCGGCAGCCATCCGGAAACTTCTCCGAAAGCTATTCAATATCGTCGTCGACATCGTTTTCTATGGTTGCATCGCTGTTGTAGCGTATGTCGCCGGGCAGGTTTTATTATTTGCCTCGTTCAAGATACCGACCGATTCGATGCAGCCGGGACTGGTCGGCGGCGATTACGCGCTGGTATGGAAGCCCATATTAGGAGCGCGCGTATTCAATCTTTTTGATGCCGTCAAAGGAGAAAAAGTCCCGATACACCGTCTGCCGGGCCTGCGGAAGGTGCGGCGCAATGACGTGCTTGTTTTTCATTTCCCCTATCCGCACAGGGGCGACAGCATCGGGATGCATATCCTGAAATACTATATCAAGCGCTGCGTTGCTCTTCCCGGCGATACGTTCCGCATTGATAACGGAATTTACCGGGTGAACGGAGTGACGGATACGCTGGGCATTTATCACCGGCAGGCAGAACTGTCGGAAATGGCGGACAGCACGTTTCGGCAGGAAATCTTCCGCTGCTTCCCGTTCGATTCGACATACCGGTGGAACGTCAAGCATTTCGGCCCGCTGTATGTGCCCCGTAAAGGCAGCAAGATGGCAATAGATACGCAAAACATCGTGCTGTACGGAAACCTGATTGCGTACGAGACAGGCCGGAAAATTACGGTCAGGGAAGGACAAGTGTTTATGGATAACAACCCCCTGCCTGCATACACCTTCACGCACGACTACTATTTCATGGCGGGCGACTGGGTATTCGATTCGCGCGATTCGCGTTACTGGGGCTTGCTGCCGGATGATTTGATTGTCGGCAAGGCGGCAGTTATCTGGCGGTCGGTCGACATGCGAACCAAAAAGTTCAGGTGGGACAGGTTTTTAAAGAAAATACAATGAATCCGATATGACTATGAAACACAGTATTTCCAGTCTCTCGTTCGTCATGGCGCTTGCGACGGTCTTTATCGTTCGGCCGGAACTGGGCAGCGGCATTGTGTCCGGGAAATATTTTTGGTTTTACCTTTCGATGGGCGTTATTGCCGTTGTTTCGCTTGTGGACAGTCTGACACGCAGGCAGGCGATGCGGATCAAACGGATAGACGGCCTGATTCTGCTGTATGGAGTGTGTACGCTTTCGGTCAGTTACTTTCTCCATTCGTCCGAAGCGGTTACGAAGCATATCCTGCTCATCCTGATTATCCTGCTGTATTTCTATTTCAGGATGTTCCTGAGCGCCTCGAAATCGAACGGCTACTGGCCTGTGCTGTTTTTTCTTGTGACAGGTCTTGCGGAGGCGCTCTGGGGACTGCGGCAACTGTACGGCCTCGAACATTCGCAACATGCGTTGTTCCAACTGACGGGGTCATTTTTCAATCCGGGGCCATACGCCTGCTACCTGGCAGTGGTCTTACCGGCAGCATTCGGGTATCTGTTGCGGGACCGGAACTGTACGCAGGTACGTTTCAAACTTCGTTATTGGCCGCTATATCTGCGTTGGGGGATAGCGTTGCTGACGTGCGCCGGCGTTATACTGGTGCTGCCGGCAGCGATGAGCCGTTCGTCATGGCTGGCGGCTATCGGAGGATGCGGATTCGTCGCGTTCTTTCACTGGAAGCAGAAGGGATTCCGGGGTCTCGGGAAAATTGCCGGATACGGCCGGTGGATTCTCTCCGGTGTATTAGTACTTTGCATACTGGGCGGCATCGGAATGTATCGGATGAAAAAAGATTCGGCGGACGGACGGGCGTTGACCTGGAAAATAGCCCTGCAAACAGCCGTTCATCATCCCTTGGGCGTGGGCATCGGATACTTTTCGGGCAGCTACGGACACGAACAGGCCGACCGGTTCGCCGCAGGCAAAGGCACGGAACAGGAACAGCACGTAGCCGGCAATCCCGAATACGGCTTCAATGAATACCTGCAAATCGCCGTCGAGCAGGGAGTGATTCCGTTTCTCCTGTTTCTGGGTATCATGGGATACAGCATATACGCAGGTATCCGGCAGCGACGAATTGCAGCAACGGCTTCGCTGTCGGCATTGCTGATTGCGGCAATCACCTCCTATCCGTTCAGCGTACTGCCGTTCCTGATTGTAATGGCCTTCCTGCTAGCGTGGATTCATTCGGGAAAATGCGATACCGGCAAACGCTCATTTCCACCTGTTCTTTCAAGTATATTTATATTCATTGTAGCGGGATGCCTGTACAACCGTTACCCGACATATCAGGCATACAAACAGTGGGGGCGATCGAAGGCGCTGTATCACACCGGAGCATACGGGAGCGGCGCCAAAGCATACGCTCCACTTTATCCGCTGCTGGCCGACCAGTTGGATTTCCTGTTTGAATATGCACAGTGCCTGTCGAAATCGGAACAGTACGCCGAGAGCAACGCAGTACTGGAAAAAGCCGTCAAAATAAGATGCGACCCGATGCTCTACAATGTAATGGGTAAAAACTGTCAGGCGCTGAAACGGTATGCGGAGGCGGAGCAATGTTTCCTCAAGGCGGCAAACATCGTCCCCAGTCGCATCTACCCGTGGTATCTGCTGGCCAACCTTTATGTGGAGATGGGCGAAACGGAGAAAGCGCGGGAAACGGCCCGCATTGTACTGACGAAAGAACCGAAAGTGCAGTCGACAGCCGTCCGGGAGATGCGGGAGAAAATGAAAGAGATCGTTCAGGATTCGAAAATTCAAAAACATACAAATTATGAACAAAGAAATTAACATTGGCGTACTAATCAGGAAAACAGTGAAAGAACGACAGATTAGTGTCAAATGCTTTGCCGAGAAATTAGGCAAAGACAGGAGTACGGTTTATGATATTTTTAACCGAACAAGTATAGATACCGATACTCTTGTAAGAATTTCAGAGATTCTTGAATACAATTTTTTTCTTCCATTTTGTGATGGCGAAGACAAAAAAGAAGCAAAAGTGTAGGGAATTTTCCCACACTACCCCAAATGTGGGAAAATTCCCTACACAAATATTTTTTGCTGCCGGAACAGGACTGTATTTTTGCGATAAATTGTAAAACAGAGCAAATAACATGCAGATAGTTAAAAAACACATAAAAAGAAGATTTTTAAATGTTTTCATAGAGATGGTTGAGAGGCTTGTTTGTATATTTTCGGTAATGACGATTTATCCGAGTCGTGGAATCATTTCAGATACATACAGCGAAGCGGCACTGTTGCAGGAGACAGCAAACAGGAATCTTCTTTTTTCTGTATGTCAAACGCTCTTTCAATTGGGTAAAAACAACTTGGACAGGATTGTCTCCTGTCGCTTCTTCCCTTTGCGGCAGGAGACAGGATGGATATGCAAGATTCATGACAGACAAGGGAAACACAAAATTCAAAATATTTTTACGCACAAATTTATTTTTTAGACATGAATAAGAAAGTTTTATTTTATATGATTATGACGGCTGTTGTAGTTCTGGCAGGATGGAACGTAAGTCAGAACAGGAGTGAGGCGGCTTTGTCAGATATGGCGTTGACCGGTATTGAAGCCCTGGCTCAGGAAAGTGGGGGAGCGTCTTGTACTTGCACCAAAAAATGTAATGAAACTACTACGGCTTCCTGTACAGGATACATTTCTTGTAATTGTCATCCAAACAGTTGGTTTGTTGTGTGTGACGGTGTGCAGGCTTCTTGTTAATTATGAAGAAAGATGATTGTCCGGATAGTTTTAAACTGTATTCGGACAATCTCTTATCTTTTTGATTCATTATGCTATGAATATTAGAGTATTTTTATCATATCTGA
>JAIRZR010000340.1 GCA_031267155.1 Prevotellaceae bacterium
TATAATATAGGTTCTACCGTTATATGAAAGACAATTGGAAGAGGGTACAGAAATACTGAAAATTTCAGAATAGCAATCCTCTTTTTTAACGGTGATCTTGACATGCTTCCACACAAATACACGGTAGAACCAAAAGAATAAAGCATGAAAATCATTCCCCATTCACAAGCTGCGACACTATTTTTTTAACGGATTCCAGGCCTAAATCCTCCGGATTAAGCTCATTGAGGGACATAAAAACATAAGCGGAAACATCATCATTTGCCGACATTCCCGAAAAATCCTCACATTCGCAGATATAAACCAAATCCAGAGTGAAATACACAATTCCGCCATACAGGTAGCGATTTGGCATTGAGGTATAATAGCTGACTGCTGTCAGATTCAGATCGAGCTCTTCCCTGATTTCTCTTGTTACGGCGTCTTCCGAACGTTCGCCAATATTGACAAAACCTCCCGGAAAATCCAGTTTGCCGGCGGCGGGTTCGTTTTTCCTGCGTGTGAACAGGTATTTTCCTTCCCTGTTGCGGATTAGCGCTATCACTGCCGATGCTGCATTGATATAGAAAGTTTTAGAACATGTTTCACAGTACATTTCATGCGTCCCGTTTTTCCATGATATATTTCGCGAACCGCAGAACGGACAGTGTTTCCAGACTTTTGAGGGGTAGTATTCTTCAATCATTCCTTTATTGAGATTAAAATCATTTTAAATTTTTTCACGGCTTTGAGCGCATGGGGTATATTTGCAGGCATGATAATTGCTTCGCCGGCGGTCAGTATGTTTTCTTTCCCGTTGATAATCACGTCCGCTTCACCTTCCAGCACCTGGATAATCTCGTCGAAGGAAGCCGTATGCTCGCTCAATGACTGTCCTTCGTCAAAGGAGAACAGAGTAACATTACCGACATTGTTTCTCACTATCTGCCTGCTGATTATCCCCTTTCGGGAATATTCTATGGATGCTGCCAGTCCAAATTTTTCAGATCTTTCAATTAAAACCATAATTACAATTCTTTCCCCGCAAAATTACACGAAAAATCGGAATAGCGGGCAGGAAACCAAAAAATAGATTAATTTTACGGAAATATTTAAACAGGAATATCTTTATATAATGCTTGACAGTAAAGAATTAAGTTGGCTGGATTTTAATGAGAGAGTATTGCAGGAGGCGCAGGACAAAAGCGTGCCCTTATTGCAGCGCTTGAGGTTTTTGGGTATTTTTTCCAATAATCAGGATGAATTTATACGGGTGCATGTGGCGAATATCGTGAGGACAGGCAAAATAAAGCCCCGGAAAAAGAACTTTATTCCCGAAGACGCGGATATTTCCGAATCGGCAAAACATCTGTTGAGCCTGGTTAACAGCCGCGTGTCGGAAGCGCAAAGGAAATTTGAGCAAATCTACAGAACCGTTTTAAGCGAAATGGAAGCCTGCAGCATACACATCCTGAACGAACAGCAACTGGATGAATCCCAGAGAAAATTCTGTCGCGATTATTTTTCGTCCGTGGTGGCTCAAAGGCTTGTTCCCCTGATTTTGAAGAAAAATACCGAAATGCCTTTTCTGAAAGACAACAGTGTTTACCTTGCCGTGCAAATGATTACGGCAAAGGGAAATAAGCGGTATGCCATTATACAGATACCGGTAAGCGAATCGTGTCCCCGTTTTGTTGTACTGCCTTCCGGGGAGGGGAAAACCGCGCTCATTTTTCTGGATGACATTATCCGGCTCTGTCTGGACGAAATATTCTTCATGTTCAATTATGGCAGCATTTCGGCGCACACGTTCAGGGCTTTTCGCGATGCGTATTTCTCTTTTGACGACGATATCTCCAAAAGCCTGATAGAAAAAATGAATACCGGACTGAATAAACGCCTGCACGGACAGCCGGTTAAACTTGTATATGACAGTGAAATGCCGAAAGACATGCTCGAATTTATTGCAAACAAGTTCAAACTGAAGGAAAACAGGGATCTGTCTGCCGGAGGCAGGTATCACCTCATGAGCGACCTGATGGAATTTCCGAAATTGCGTCCCGATCTGGAAGACCTTGATTTGCCACCGCTTCACAGTCCGGATATAAAGCCGTTTTCGAGCATCCTGAAAGTGATCGATACAAAAGACATATTGCTGAACTATCCCTATCATACTTTTAACCATTTCATTGACTTCCTGAAAGAAGCGGCGATAGACCCGAAAGTGGACAGCATATATATAAGCCTCTACCGTTTAGCCGAAAATTCAAAAATCATAAACACGCTCATTAACGCTGCAAAAAACGGGAAGACAGTAGTCGTTGTGATTGAACTGTTTGCACGCTTCGAAGAAGAACAGAACACCGAATACTCGGAACTGCTGCAAAAAGAAGGCGTCAGGGTAATTCATGGAATCAGAGGTACTAAAATACACTGTAAATTAGTACTGATCAAGCGTAAAAACAAGAGTTACGTATATGTAGGCACGGGTAATTTTAATGAGACAACAGCGCGAATTTACAGCGATTTCGGTCTGTTTACTTCGAACAGTCAGGCTGTTGCCGACGCAGAAACTGTTTTCGGCCTTCTGCAGAGCATACCTGTACGCTTTTCCACTGAAAAACTGCTCGTTTCGCCTTACTGCATGAGGCAACAGTTCGAAGAACTCATAAAAAACGAAATCAAAAACGCACAAAACGGGAAGAAGGCATATATCTATGCCAAATTCAATAATCTAACCGACGAAAAAATGATAAAACTGCTCTCCAAAGCAGCCGGAGAAGGCGTCGAAATCCGTCTGATAGTAAGGAGCGCCTGCTGTATGCAAATAGATGACGGCGGGCATAATATCAGGATTATCAGTATAGTGGACAGGTTTCTGGAACATGCGCG
>JAIRZR010000186.1 GCA_031267155.1 Prevotellaceae bacterium
TGGCACTGTTCGTCGCCAGACTCGCCGAATTAGCCCCAAGATTCCCGTACTGTTCCACCTGATCGCCATACATTCCATACTTCATCCCGAATATATTCTGCCTCCTGGCCTCATACATCGCCCGAATCCTGTCACGCTCCGCCGAAGCTCCGGCAGCAACCTGACCCACTAAGTTTGAATACGCATTCGCATACGATTTCCGGCTCGCCGCAACCGATTCGGGCGTCGCTCCCGTAACCGCCGCCGTTTTGGCGTCCATGTTCGCCCTGTCACGGAAAAACTCCTGCGCCTTCTGAAGGGCATGGGCATTTTCTGTCCTGTCAAGCTGCGATTTGTAATACTCGCTGTTAAACCAGCTTTCATTGCGCTGATTTTCAGCGTCAATCATCGCCTGCTGTTCTTTCCTCGCCTTGCTCGCCTTGTTAGAGGCGTAAATATTTCCGGCTATCCCGGCCAATGCTCCTACTCCTGCTATAATCAATGGTAACGGCATAATTATCTACATTATATTGTTTTATATTAAAAATCTACAGTAATACTCCAACAAAGATATTTTACATATCTGTTTCATAGCTTGTTAATTTGTTATATTTTTGCGGTAAAATGTGATTATTATGACAAAACAGGAAAAAAGGCAAAGAATCGGAACCCCGGAAAAGATAAATATACTGCTCTGGCATGTGGAGCATGGAAGCATCTATGCAAAAACAGCGAAACACTTTGGCCGCGACGTCGGGTCTATAAAGAAATGGGAGAAAATCCACCCCCACCTTGTCAGTGGAGAGGCTCAAGAAAAAGCCATCGTCAAAATCCGGCAAAAGCGGGAAGAAAAAAAACTCACCTTCGAAGAAAAATACTATGTCGGTGCAGAGCTGGTAATGGACGAAATCTACAAAAGGCTGATAACGCTAATTCCTCAAATAGAATCTCCCGGCACGCTCCTCGACATAGCCGACAGGTTCAACCCCAATGCCCTCAAAGGCATGGAACAGCCGGCGAGCGGAAAAAACAGCGAAATCAGGAATCAGGTGCAAAGTCACCTCGAAAAACTGGACGAAGCCTTCGAGCGGATAAAAAAGATTCAGGGAGAGTATACCGATTTTGAAGACATTAAAGATTAATATCTCACTTTTTAGCAGCATCAAAAAAGATAAACAGCATATATTTGCCTGAATTATTAAATTATCAGTTATGGAAAATATGATTCATTTCTCGTTCAGCGCCTCCGACATCCTGGAAGAGGTCAAGAAAATAACCTCCTACATCGCCAAAAACAGAATATCGGAAGGACTCGTTCCCGTCGATGCCATCATCCAGGAACAGGACGAAGCCATCTTCCTGACATTTCTCGGAAACGCGGAGGCAAAAGTATATGACTGCCTCTCCGCTTACTGCAAAACGCCTGTCTGCGACAGCAGCGGAGAAGAAGACGAATCATCCGATGGCGGGAATGTAGATTTCTATCTCTCCCTCCCGGAAACATTCAATAAAAACTCCGCCAGGCAGATAAACACGGAAATCCGAAACGCCCTCACCAGCCATGTACTGGCCGAATGGCTGCTTATCGCATCTCCCAAAGAAGCGGAATCATACCTTGGAAAAGCAGAACAGAGCGAAAAAAACCTGAGATTCAAACTCACAAACAGGACAAAAACAGTTATACGTCCCCTGACCTCATTTCCATGACAGCGACCTTGCCAGCAACTCCATAAAATCAAGTTTCGACCCCGATTTTATTTTGCCGGCAAAAGCGATGCGGATATACTTCACATCAATGCGTTCCACATTGCAGCCAATATCCCGGAAATCTGCCGTCTCGCCCGTAAGAGCTATTTTCCCGTCAAACTCCGTTCCGCCAAGAAAGCGCCACAACTGCCCGTCTTCGCTTCCAAACACATAGAATCCGCAGTATGTAGTCCCGGACGGCTTGATATACGAACGCAGCACGGCACGGTGCGCCTCCTTAAAGCTAAGACCGTCAAGCTTTACCGGCTTTGTCAGGAAGAAAGTATCCCTGCCCGCTGTCGGCTGTTCGGCCGTCAGGTCTATCAGCTTATTGTCGGAAACGGCATACAGGCAGGGATAATCACTCAAAAAATATTTTATCCTGATATTATTCTTGTACCAGATGCCGGAAGACAGCGAATAGATATAGCAGTAATCATAATTCGGATTGGCAATGACAATCTCCCTGTTCTCTCCGTATATGTATCCTATATTTGAGCCGTTCAGATATTCCTTGAACGGGATTTTGGATACAGCCGGCAGAAGCTGCACAAGCAAACTGTTTGTTATAGCCTGTCTTGCCAGGTCCATATGATCGAATCCCGGCTCCGTAAACCTGAACAGGTCTCCTTCTATTAGCTGTGACAGTTCCTGCACTTCTTCGCCGGACGAAATAAGCAGTCCGCGTTCCGTTGCAAAAACAACCGCATCGTCCAGTTGTGCCATCGGATCGTTGTTCTCTCCCTTCTTGTAAACATCGCGCGATAGCGGCTTTATGGAAGAATAGTCTACCTCTCCGCTCCCCAGTCCCAATGCCCAGCGTCCGTCGGAACACAGGGCTATAAGCGGGTACTCCCCGAACTGGCCGGAAGATACGGCTTTGGTATTAACGTGTAATTTAAAAATCTCTCCGCCTCCTACTTTATATGTTTTAGAATTACTTATGATGAAAGGATTATTTTCTTCTGAAACTTTTAAAATATTAGGACGATTTTTTTTGACGACTTCTTCCGAATATGCCAGTATATTAATATCCGATCGACTATCAATATCCAATGGCTTGATTTTAGCAAAAGAAATACCATCTTCATTGGAATATTCAGGAGTGAATTTTATTGAATGATCGTCAACTAAAATGTAAACCTTTACCTTAGTTATTAACGGATTAAGAAATAATAATGGAGTTATCTTAGGAAGGTATCCTCCGGATATTGTTCTTATGGAATTTGAGTTTGATTCATCTATATGTATTGCTCTATTTCCGTCCGAAAAAAGTATATAAAATAATGCTCTGTCATAATCTTTTGCCATATAAGAAGTATTGAACGATGCAAGTAATGGAGGCATCAATCTGTCCTTTATATCTGTTGCGCTCAGTGTGTCTTGATATGAAAATTTAGTCTTATGAAGTAAATCATTAATATTGAAATCTGTTTTCACAGTTGATTTCATGCCGTATTCATGCAATTTGCTGTTGTATAATAATATACCGGAAGGAATCTCTTCGCTATAAAGTTGATCTTCATAGATTAATTGTTCATTCGCAGTAATATCAGTAAGGTCTTTTTCCAAAGTTTTTGTTATGTTACTCCCATTAAAATCAAGAAAATCAAAAGAAAGCACCTTGTACATTGCCCCTGACTTTGTCTTAATGTCGTCAATTAACTGCTTTTCGTTCTTGAATATTCTTGAATACAACTGCTCTCCTCTTGTTCTTGATGTGTAGTAGATTGATGAGCCTTCTGTATCTCTGATAAATTCATCTATTAAAAAATCTTTGTCGTAGCGTAATGGAGAAGTTTCTACAGACATAAATATATCTACCCCTATAATATATTTCTTCAAATTATCTATTGTATCGTCCGATAAATAATTATCTATTGACATAGTGAAGTTTAACGTTTTCTTATACATGGAACACGACAAAACAAAATCATCACTCCATGTTCCGGATGAATTAGTATGGGTATGGGTATGTATATTGGCGAATCCTCTGTGTAATATGGAAAATTCCCAAAACAAGTACTGACTTTGATCACCACTCATGCTATCGGAATTGTACAAATATTGAGGGCTCGGCAACGCCAAATTTTCTAAGAAAACCGGTGACATTTTTATATAGCTTCCATTAAATAGCCTTAGTGCAAATCTCCACGTAAAATACCCGGAAGGATTCCCGGTTACTCTGTTTTTTTCGCTTATCTTATTTATAATAGAGGTGAAAGCATCATATAAACCACCGTATAGGTTTTTTTTTCGGTCCGATACATCTCCACCTCTTGAAAAATTTAATGAAATATTATCGGATTCAGAATGAGGAACAGCGTTCGCATTTAAGTTTAATTCTACATTTAATTTAATGCCTTCAATGTCAATTTCTTGATATGTCATGTTTTGTTCATTCCAAACAAGATATGTTTTTTTTTCTGCTTCGCCATTCTTATAGAAAACAGTAAGTATGTTATCTATAGGCTGAAGTAATAAAAGTTCGTCTAATTCAAAAATTAATAAACGATTTTCTCCTATAAGACCGAATAAGCATTTTTTTGTGTATCCGACAAGCTTGCCGTATAATATATAATGCTTATATTCTGACGTTTTATGAATAAAAATCTTTTCATATTCAGATGCATCAATGGGAACTCCGTCATTATATTTGAGTTTAACCGGATAATCCCCAATCACTTCAAAGCTCCCGTTCTTCTTCCGAAGACCGATAATTTCCTCCATATCCCCGTCGGAAGAAAGGTTGTCCGACTGCGAACGGTTGATTCCGTTCAATCTTATAACATTCTGTTTTATAACATCCGATTTTGTACTCATAGCTTTTTTGTTTCAAAATTATGTATATATTCCGACACTCAGTTGGTTATTTGTTATTTTGTTTCAGTCAAACCGTCTTATTTCACTTTCACCTCCAACCCCGCCCACACCCACGCAATCAGCGCCGCATCCCTCTCCTCCTGATTATTCCTGCCTGTTATCCCGGTAAACGCCGCAAGTTCTTTATGCGTTATCTGCACTGTTATTAAAACCTCAAATACTCTCATATTCACTTTTTTCTATTTTTCAAAACGGCACCTCCTCCTTTCCATACAGCCTCTTTGCAGGTACTTCCGCCTCATCAAAAATCTTCTTGTACCTTTCATCATGCCTAAAAATAACGGTACTGTTTCTCACCCCTTCCCGATGCTTGGCAATAAGAATCTTCCCCCGGTTCTTCCAGGAAACGCCGTTGCTGTCGACAGCCTCCGGATTGTAGTAATCCGGCTTGTGCAGCAGCAAAACAATGTCGGCATCCTGCTCAATATCTCCCGATTCGCGGAGGTCTTCCAGTTGAGGTTCCCTTACCGCCGCGCCCTTGACGGGACGGTTGAGCTGGGAGAGGAGAATGACGGGGATGTCCAGCTCCCTGGCAAGGTTTTTCAGGTCTCCGGTAATGTATCCGACTTCGAGGTACCGGCTGGAGAAGGTTGCGCCGGTACGGACGAGTCCGAGGTAGTCGATGATGAGCAGGTCGAGCCGTCCGAGGCGTTTCATGCGCCGGGCTTCGGATTTGATGTTACTTAGCTGCCGGAT
>JAIRZR010000198.1 GCA_031267155.1 Prevotellaceae bacterium
CGGATATCGAAGCATCAGCGATGTTAAATATGGGACTGAAAAACACAAATTCTTCGCCTGCATTAAAGGGAAACCAGTCGGGATAGTGTGTCCTGATAAGGGGAAAATGCAGCATATCAACAACACAGCCGTGCATAAAGGACGAATAGCCCGTCGCGGATAACTCGGAAACGCCCTCATATCTCGCATACCCTCCTAAATTGGGATCGAAAATAGACCCCGTGTCGAATATCAATCCGTAGAAAGCCGAATCGATGATATTGCCCAGCGCGCCTGCGCAGATACCGCCTATTCCGAACATCAGTCCGGTTGTAATTCCTTCTTTTTTTGCTATTTTGGGAATATAGACAATCAATATTACTGCCAGAATAATCCGCAGAACCACCAGTATTATTTTTCCGGCAGGACCTCCGAACAGCATTCCGAACGCCATTCCCGGATTTTCTACAAACAAAATGCCAAACCATTTCCCGAAAACGGGAATTTCTTCGTTCAGGTACATATTTGTCTTTACCCAGAATTTCAAACACTGGTCTGCCAGTATTAATATTCCGATGAGGATAAAAGCCTTCTTACTTAACGACATCCGGATTACCTTTGATTTTTGGCTTCAACGCTCAGTGTTGCATGGGGAACGGCTTTAAGACGCTCTTTTGGAATAAGTTTTCCTGTTTCCCGGCAAATTCCGTAAGTTTTGTTTTCGATTCTTACCATAGCAGCTTCAAGATGCTGGATAAATTTCTGCTGTCGCTGGGCTAAGCGTCCTGCTTCTTCTTTTGAGAGAGTAGAGGCGCCTTCTTCCAAAACCTTGAATGTTGGCGAAGTATCCTGTGTGTCATTACTTTCGCTCTGGGTTATGGCAGAGCGCAAAATATCAAACTCAGCTTTGGCTTTCTCAAGTTTTTGAGTTATAATCTCCTTAAATTCAAGGAGCTCTTCATCACTATATCGGTTCTTTTCTTCCATTTTTACCAAAATTTTTATTAACAAGGCGCGAATTTACAATTTATTTTTGAATATGCTACTGTAAAATTAAAATATATTGTATAACAGCTGTTTATTCGTCCAAAACATATACAATCTCTTTGAAAAAAAATGAATTAAGCCTGCCGTTTCCATCTCTGAGCACAAGTTCGCCGGAATCGGCTACCTCATGAATCTCGGCAATCAGCGTTTCCCCGCCTTTCGTCAGGTATGGAAAATATCCTTTCCTTCTGAAAAGCTTTTCCATATATCCGCTGTTAATTTCTTCTTTAGACGATCCGTACAGCAGGGAAAAATTATGCAGCACGGACGAGAGTATTTCATTGACATCGTAATAATCCTTTCCCGTTTCCGCCGTAATTGACGTAGGAACAATGTCCATTGCCGGAAACAGGAACTGGTTTACATTCAGTCCCAGTCCTATAACGGAAAAAGCGAAACTGTCGCCCGAAAAAGAGTGTTCAATCAGTATGCCTGCAATTTTCCGTCCTTCCACATAAATATCATTGGGCCACTTTATTAAGGCTTCGATACTGTAACATGCTAAAGACCTGACAACGGCAAGCGAAAAGGCTTTCGACAGGAGAAACAGCCCGTTTGCCGCAATGTTTTCGGGACGCAGAATGAGCGACATGGTAAGGTTTTCGCCCGGAGCGCTTTCCCAGCGGTTACCGACCTGTCCTCTTCCATCGGTCTGTTCACTGCATACAACGACTGTTCCTTCCGAAACTCCGGTAGAACCCAGCCACATAGCTTCGCTGTTGGACGAAGGGAGCGTTTCGTAATATATTGTCTTGAACAACAAGCTACTTTACTGCAATTGTTTCTATTTCAACCAATGCTCCCAGAGGTAAATTCGCTACTTCGAATGCCGCCCTTGCAGGCAGACTTTCGGTGTAGAAAGTCGCATACACCTCGTTCACTGCAGCAAAATCGCTGATATTCTTCAGGAGCACAGTCGTTTTCACAACGTCCCCAAATGAATAGCCGGCAGCATCCAGTATCTGTCCGACATTTTTCAGCGCCTGTTTTGCCTGTTCCCTGACATCCGTATCACTCGCAAACCTGCCTGTTTCGGGATCAACAGGAATCTGTCCCGAAATGTAAAGAGTGTTGTTCACTTCCACTGCCTGACTGTACGGTCCGACAGCCTTCGGAGCCTTCTCCGTGTTTATAATCCGTTTCATACGAATGATTTAATATTCGTCTTCATTAAAAAAGAAGTCCTCCTTGCTTGGATAATCGGGCCAGATATCTTCGATGTTTTCGTAGATTTCGCCATCCTCTTCAAGTTCCTGAAGATTTTCTATCACTTCGAGGGGCGATCCCGAACGAACTGCATAATCAATCAATTCGTCTTTAGTTGCCGGCCAGGGGGCATCTTCTAATTTTGAAGCTAATTCAAGTGTCCAGTACATAATCTAATAACTTAATTTATAGAAGTTTAAACTTGTCATGTTTCTATATTGCATTTCGCGAAAGTATAAAAAAATATAATACAAAAGAAAATAAAATTAACTATTTTACTTGCGGAACCCAAAGTTCCATGTTTTCAGCATCTTTGTTGAGCCTCCGTGCAAATGTAAAGAGAAAGTCGGACAGCCTGTTGATATAGGCTTCCAGAGGCTCGGGAACCTGATGCCCTTCATGCGCCAGTGCGACTATGACTCTCTCGGCTCGCCTGCAGATGCTCCGGGAAAGATGAACGAACGATTCGGACAAATTTGCTCCGGGGATGATAAAACTGCTGAGTTTTGGCAGCTCCGCGCTTATTTTGTCGATTTCGTTTTCGAGTACTGTAACGTCTGCCTCCGTAATTTCGGGCAACTGCTTTGCCGTGCTTCCATCCGAAGCAAGTATCGCTGCAATGTCCATCAGTTTGTTTTGGACGTTCCAGATAAACTTTTTGTAATAATCGGCAGTTTCAACTGCTCTCACAATGCCGATAGCGGATATCAGCTCGTCAACAGCGCCGTACGCTTCGACACGGATGTGATTTTTGGGGACTTTCTTCCCTCCCACTAATGATGTTTCGCCTCTGTCTCCTTTCCTTGTATATATTTTCATCTGCGAATAATTTGGAATTTTTAACAACCAACTTACTGTTTTAGTTCATTATTTACTGTAAAAACAGAAATAACGAATATTTTATACATATAATTTGCAGAACAAACCTCTGTTATCCAAAAGACTAAGCTCCATTTGTCCCTGTAAATTAATCTGCGAATTAAATAAAAAAATATTTAATGAACAAAGTTTGGGGAATATGCATCCCTATTACCCTGCGGTCTTTACTCTCACAGGCATCCCGCATTTCAAAATTCTCCAGTATGTTGGACAAAATCTGCATTTTTATCCATTATCCAAACTATTTTGTACTTTTGTCGCCGTAATTTATAATATACTCAATATGAAAACTATTGTACATTTATTATCACTTGTCGTTTCCGTGTTATTTGTTGTTCGGTCGGCAACAGCGCAGTATAAGTTCGACAATATTCTTTATGGAGCGGCGTATTATCACGAATATATGCCGTCCGAGCGTTTGGATAAAGATATTCGGCTGATGAAAGATGCGGGATTAACCCTTGTTCGCGTCGGGGAATCAAGCTGGGCGCTGTTTGAGCCTCAGGAAGGCGTTTTCGAGTTTGAATGGATGGACAGCATCATTGACAGGATGCACGCGGCCGGCATCAAAGTCATTCTCGGCACGCCCACATATTCGATACCTGCATGGATGGCGCACCGTTACCCCGAAGTGCTGGCGGAATATGTCAAGGGCGAAAAAGCCAGCTATGGCATCCGTCAAAACATGGATTTCACCAATCCGACTTACCGTTTTTACAGCGAGCGCATTATCCGCAAAATGATGGAACGTTATGCCAAACATCCTGCCGTCATCGGCTATCAGGTGGATAACGAGGTGGGAGCGCGAGGCATAAACAATCGCGATTATTTCATCGGCTTCCGCAATTATGTCAAGGACAAGTTTAAGGGCGATCTCAAGCTGCTCGCCAGGGAATGGGGAATGAACTATTGGGGAATGAATATCAACACTTGGGAAGAGTTTTATCCGCGCGACGGCGTAACCAATCCATCCTACAAAAATGAATGGGAACGCTATAACCGTAAATGTCTGGCGCAGTTTCTTAACTGGCAGTGTGACATTGTCAATGAATATAAGCGCGACGACCAGTTCGTTACACACTGTTTCATGCCTTCGTTCCACAACATCGATCAGGTGGAAAGTTTCCGCCAGATGGAATATCCGGCTATCAATGTGTATCATGGCGTACAGGACAGTCAGGATGGATGCATGATAGCGTATAGCGGCGATTATATGCGTACGCTTGCAGACGGCAATTATATTGTCACGGAAACGAACGCCCAGACTACCGGATGGGATTCGCGCAGGCAGACTCCTCCATACGACGGTCAGCTGCGCCAGAATGTATATGCCCATCTGGCTTCGGGTTCCAATATGGTCAGCTACTGGCACTGGCATACACTGCATTATGGACAGGAAACCTACTGGCGCGGCGTGCTGGGACAGGATCTGGAACCTAACCGCATTTACCGTGAATTTACTGCCGTAGCCGGAGAGTTGAAGAAAGCCGGTAGCCGTCTGGTCAATCTTGCCAAAGACAATAAGGTTGCCATTCTCTACAGCCACGATTCCTATCATGCCCTGCGTTTTATGCCGTACACGGGGAAAGATAATTATCCGGTCAGAATGATGCACGAATGTCTCTACAGGCAAAATATCGAAACGGATATTATCCCCTGCGACAGCCGGAGCGATTTCAGCAAATACAGGATGCTGCTGATTCCTCCCCTGTATGTCGCCACAGATGAGTTGCTGAGAAAAATAGACAGTTATGTCAAGGATGGCGGTTATGTCGTGATGCTCTACAAAAGCGGATATTGCAACGAACACTCGGCTGTCCGTTCCGTTCCCGCTCCGGGATTGTTGCGCGAAGCCTGCGGATTTTATTATCAGGAATATGCCAATATTCCCGATTTGGCTTTGAAAGACAAGGCTTTCGGTCTTGGCGATTCGAAATCCATCGGCGAGTGGTACGAGTTTCTTATACCCGAAACAGCCAAACCGCTTGCATACGCCGATCATCATTTCTACGGCAAATGGCCAGTGATAACGGAAAACGCTTACGGTAAGGGGAAACTGATCTATATCGGTACGTATCCTTCATATTCACTGCTGGAAAAAATTGTCCGGCAAACGGCAGAAGAGGCAGGAGTTCTCGCTCCTCAAAGCAATTATGAGTTCCCGCTTATTTTCCGGTCGGGAAAAAACGGGGCAGGGAAAATTTCACATTATATATTTAACTACAGTAATGACAGGAAGTCGGTTAATTATCCCTATCCATCGGGAAAAGAACTCTTGTCGGGAAAAATAATTGAGCAAAATAATGAAATCGGCATGAACCCATGGGATGTAATTATTGTTGAAGAAAATTAGCAAATTTATTTTCCTCACCGTTTGTATAATAATCGTTATACATGGAATTTGATCATTTCTCTCAAATTCCACGCCTGCTTTTTTGAAAAGGCGGCCTGCTTTTTGAAAAAGCAGGCCGCCTTTTACTCAAACTCCCGCCTGCTTTTCAGGAAAGGCAGGCGGGAGCTATAAATTACTATTGTACATAATAATAGAAAACTGTCCATGCCTGTATGGTGGGCTGCCAAAGGCGTTATCATAAATCGAAGCAAACCATCGTTGTTTGTCATTGCGAACGCAGCAATCTTATTTCTGGATTGCTTCACTGCGTTCGCAATGACGAATATGCGACTATTTTCAGGCAGACACTATATATTTTGCTTTAAATAAATACGGATTCTTACATTTCAGGACACTGTCTGATTTCAAATTATCCAGAGTCTTAGCATCTCCTCATTTAAACTCATAAATCACCAGAACAGGATTATCGTCTTCGTTTAAATCTTTCAATGATTCATCCAGTTTGCATAATCCCCTGTAATATCCGTATTCTTCGGACACTATCCATTCCGGAACAATACATTCGATAAGACAGTTATTGCTTTGGCTTGTATATCCGTTATAGCTTGTCGGAAACCATGATTCATAATCCGGAATTAAATCGTTTTTCACTTTTCCCGCTTTCAATTCCTTTGTTTTCAAATCGTAGAAACAGCAGTACAGTCTAAAATCAATATTAAAATCGCATAACAGGAAATTGTTGAACACGAAAAAATCTCTTCTCACAATATATGGAAAATCCGCATCATCCGGTTCACTCATTTTGGAATAATATTCATTAATATCGCCATGGAAAGTTTTATTTCCAAACGATAACGTTATGAACTCCTGCCATTTGTTTTCACTGGTCCATTTATAGACAGTATTGCCATATCTTGGCGAAAAATATATATGCGATTCATGTTTTTGGAACATATTCGATGAAGCCAGATTCATTCCATCTTCACTTGCCTTTTTAGGAAAGAACTCGTCAAGCGTACGGGCGTTTCTGTCAATCATTAAAATCTGACTGTAAGGCGCTGGAACAGGCTCTCTATAAATCCAGAAATACTCATCGTTCATAACAAAATTACCCGCAATCGAATAGTGAGCGATTTTTCGGACGAAATTGAAATCCTTATCATAATGTAATATGGCATTTCCGATGTCCGACAAATACAGTCCGTCGTCTGTTACCGCGAAATCGAAAAGAGTGTTATATTCTCCGGGACCCTGTCCGATTTTTCTCAGTTTATAAATAATTTCCCCTTCATCCGTAAAAATAAACAGAGCATTTGATAGCCTGTCAAGAACGTATATCCTGTTATTGAACAGCTCTACCTTTACAATCTCTCCTATCAGTACATCGTCGGAAGTTGCAAGTTTTACGACTTTTATATTATCAACGTAATCGGACAGTTTAATCTCTTCAAGATTTTTGTAATCTATTTCCAGTACACTGTCATGCTCTTTCGTGCCATTATTACTGCAAGATGATAATGTTACGATTAAGAAAAGAATAAAAAAATTGACTGTTAAGCGTTTCATCCCTGTTATTTTTTGATCCACATATATTCATTTAATTCTTTTCGTACTTCAAATTACAGGTATTTCACACTTTTCGGAAAAACTGTACCCTTATTATCCTGCGAGTTCCTTTTCGATTTGCTCGAGCGATTTGTTTTTTGTCTCCGGGAGGATGAAATACAGGATGACAAATCCCAGGAGACAGATAGCGCCATAGAGCCAGAAATTGTTTGCCCAGCCAATGCCTTTCAGGATTGAAGGGAACGAGTACGTCAGCGAGAAATTGCCTATCCACAGTACCAGAGCCGAGAGCGACATTGCCGCTCCGCGCACGCGGTTCGGGAAGATTTCGGACAGAATCACCCAGGTAATCGGCGCCAGAGTAAGCTGGTAAGCCATCACGTTCAGCAGGACGGCGATTACAATCGGCAGTCCGCTGATTCCCTCGTGGAACATGAACCCGATGACGCCGTAAATCACCGTCATGGCTGCCGTTCCGCAGAGCATCAGTTTCTTGCGTCCGACCCTGTCGATCATCAGGATTGTTGCGACAACCGACAGCATCGCTATGCCGCCGATGATTACAATCTGGAGCATCATGTCGCTGACGCCGTAACCGGCTTTCGTAAAGATGTCGGCAGCGTAATAGAACGTCACGTTCATTCCGCACCACTGCTGCAGCATGGCAACGAAAAAGCCCAGACCGAGTATTTTAAGCATTTTGGGATGCAGCAGCGCCCGGAAATCCATCCCGGTTTCCTCGCTGGCGACCGTCCGGCTGATTTCCCGCAGTTCGGAAGCGGCATATTCGTCTCCGCCGATTTTCCGGAGCACTTCGCCGGCTTTCTTTTCCTGCCTGTTTTTCACTAACCAGCGCACGCTTTCCGGCACGGCGATCATCATCACCATAAAAATCAGGGCGGGTATCGCTACCGCTCCGAACATCCAGCGCCATCCCGTCTGCACGTTCCAGGTGTTGACAAATTCCACCGCTTCGGCGCTTAGACCGGTATCGTGTGCGGCGGCAATTCCCCAGTTGACCGTCTGGCAGATCAGCATTCCGACGTTGATCAGCAGCTGGTTGATGGAAACAAATTTCCCGCGGATGTGCGGCGGCACCATTTCCGAGATATAGACCGGCGAGAGATTCAGCGTCGCGCCGATTGCCAGCCCGCCGACAATCCGCCAGACGTTATACCAGAAAAAGGTGTTGCAGAAAGCCAGCCCGATGGCTGAAACGAAGAAAATGAATCCGGCGGCGGCAAGCAGGCGTTTCCTTCCCCATTTTTCCGTAGTCAGGAAACAGAAGAAGGCGCCTATCATGCAGCCAATCATTGCCGAACTTGTGCCCCAGCCCTTTGCGGCCGGCGAGTCGATGCCGAAAAACGGCTCGTAAAACGGCTTGGCGCCGCCTACAACCACCCAGTCGTAGCCAAACAGAAAGCCGCCCATGGCTGCTGCAATCGTGAACAGCCAGATGTAACTGAAATTAAATTTTTTCTTTTCCATTATCTTTTCATTTAAAATGATTTATAAGCTTACATGAATACCTTTCACGGCGGAAAGCTCGCAGGCGTCGATGATTTGCTGCACGCTGATGGCGTCGTCCAGGCTCGAAAGTGGCGCTTCGCCCTTTGCCAGCACGTTTTCGACGAAGTACGTCGCCGTGTTTTTAATCGACTCAGGATAGCAGTAATACGTCTGCGAATGAGGACCGTTCGGTTCGTTGATGACCCAGTCGCGGTAGCTGTACCGGGCGCTTCCCCGCGTTCCCAGTACCTTGATCAGGCAGGTCCAGGGGTCGGAAGTGTGGTCGTCGGCGGTAAAGCTGGCGCACAGATGGGCGAGCGCACTGTTCTCCAGCTTCATCACAGCCATAGCGAGATTCTCCTGCGTCGCGAAGGTGAAATTAAGGGTGCTTTTCATGCACGAAACCGTTTGCGGCTTTCCTGCCAGATAAAGCATGGTGTACGCATGGTGCGTCAGTATCTGGTGTATGAC
>JAIRZR010000216.1 GCA_031267155.1 Prevotellaceae bacterium
TCGAGCAAATATATTAATTTCAGCAACTTTGTTTTGCTTAAATCAGGAACTTTCCGTGCAATATAGATCATCGAATTTCCCAGCTTGTCGATTGTTTCTTTTGAGTAGGGCATTATGTACATCTTTTATTCGCTGCAAATATAACGCTAAATCAATAAATATGCTATAATCGTGCGTTAAAAATACATATCGGGACGGTATTAACTGTAAACTACAGTCAAGTACAGAGTTGTTATGCCGCGTGTTTTACGTTAATGACGGCAATGGCAGGTATTCTCTCATAATAAAAACTACAATTCCACGGCGAGCAGTTCCTCGCCTAAATGATGTAATGCTTTTTCGATTTTTTTTCTTTGCGCTTCACGAGGCTTTTTCAGTCCGGACGAATAGTGGTGCAACAACTTTTGATTGACGCCGGTTATACGTTCCAGCGCTGCGTTGGTAAAGATTTTGTTATAATAGTTCAAAAAGCTTTGTGGATCATATTGAAAGGCTATATTGTATTCGCCCCGCAAAACTTCCGGCAAGTCCTTTTTATCCCTTGAGCTTACAAACAATTCCAGGCCTTTCAGCACATCGGCTTTTGCGGCTTCGGCTGTTTCTCCGGCCCCGTAAACGCCTTCACAGTTTTCGGCATAAGCATCATAATAGTCGGCGCTTTTTTCGATGATAATTTTTATTGTTTTCATATTGTCTGTTTTATGCGGGGTTTTACTTAAGCCCCATTTCTTTGATTATTTTTTTTCTCAATCCTTCTCCTGTTTCTTTTGCTCCGTGATACGGAACCGGCGGCGACAGAATTCCATTTTTAATATAGAAGTAATGACTTCCTTCTGCGTGGGAATATGCCCACCCGTTCCGCTTAATTAATTTGTGAAACTCCGTATATTTCATTTTATTGCTTGAATTGACGCCACAAAGGTAACCATATATATACTTTTACGCAAACTATTTTGTATGTATTGTAATATAAAAATAATACGCTGCCATTTCGAGGATATCCTCGAAATGGTTTCCCTGGGTTCAGGCGTAATCTTTGTGCAGGTGTTTAAAGCAGAATACGGGATAATCGATGCCGTTGTATTTTTGTTCTATTTTGAATTTGCTTCCTTTGGTTAGTTTCGGGGGCTTCATCAGATTCTTGTTTTAAAGAATTTTCCCATGGACTCTTTGCTTATAACGCTTCCTGCCTTTGCGGGGATGTTTCGCCACGGGTCTTCTTCGTGTGTGAGTTCCATTAGCTTCAGGGCGGAAAATTGTCCGTACACCTCGTATACTTCCTGTATCAGGCTCAGTTCGCCTTCCGTGACTGATTCGGGGACTTCGAAATTTTCGTCTTTTTCTATCGCGCCTGAGCCGAAGGATTTGTATTCGCGGTAAACGCCTGGTACTACGGGGCCATACATCCATGCTTCCACGTCTTCTTCAAACAGGGGAGCATCGTGGATTGCCAGATGAAACCCCTGCGCATAGTATAGCAGTTTCTGCAGTTTCAGGTTTGAAATAATGTCTCCTACTTCGGGATTGGACATCATCAGTATGATTTTAGCTATATCTGAGGCGCTGTGTACCATAATATGAGGTGTTGTTTTGTATCTTTTTTTTTCGCTGCAAATATAATACTAAATCAATAAATATACTACAATCGCGCATTAAAAATACATATCGGGACGGTATTAACTGTAAAAACAGTCAAGTACAGAGTTATTATGTTGCATGTTTTACGTTAATGACAGGCATTGACGAGGCATTGACGAGGTTAAAAATACATAAAACCAGGGGGCGACCGTGGAAAAGTTGTTATATTTGTACCGAAAACAGGTACATATAAAGGCATATAATTATGACAGCATTAGAAATTACAGCAAGGCAGTTTCGTAAAAAGCAGGGAAGCTTTTTCGAAATAGCGGATACCGGCAGGCGAATCATTATTAATAGAGGCGACAAGCAGGCATACTTCCTTGCGCCTGTCGAAGATGATGCTTTTGTCGTTACGCCCGAACTTTTGACGAAACTTGATAATATACGTCAAAAGATGAAAGAAGGCAAATATACCGAGTGTAAAACGATCGAAAGTCTCAATAATTTTCTTGACTCATTATGAGCTATATCATTAGATTCTCGGATGAAGCAAGAAATGTCATTGCCAAATACAAAAAATCCAATCAGATTGCCTATAAAAAAATATCCCGACTAATAGCCGAACTTGTCGAACATCCGAGGGAGGGTACCGGACATCCCGAACCTCTGACGGGAGGTAATTCGACAACTTATTCAAGACGTATTTCGGCCAGCGACAGGCTTATTTATGATATATATGATGATATCGTCGTCGTTCTGGTCTTATCCGTTGGGGGCCACTACGGAGACAAGTAAGGCGCATCTATCCGCCAAAAAGGGCCAAGCATGAGGAAGTTTTGTTCCAATGGAAATCATGGCGGCGCGAAATTTAAAACGGACACTGAGGCACTTATTTCAAGTACCTGTCGCACAATTTTCGCACACAACGCTGAAATCCTTGATTAATTCAGCAATGCGCCTATCCCCCTCCTTCCGCCGGCAGAACCCGCTTAACAGCGGGTTTTTCTGTTTTAAAGAGGCCTTGAGCATGTTTTGATATGACACGATTCGACACGATTCGATAAACAGGAACGGACGGC
>JAIRZR010000355.1 GCA_031267155.1 Prevotellaceae bacterium
ATCCCTAACGGGATTTTGCTGGACAATGAATTGATTTCTACCAATATTTCATCCCTGACGGGATTTTTGATTCCGGCAATGTTATATGCTTTTTGCATTAAATCCTTTAATGGGGGACTAATGAACAAAATAATCCATCGTATCCAGTTGTAATATATAACTAATCAGTATCATTCAGTTTCAACAGCGACAATATTCCGAGGGAGGATTTAGTACTTCTGAAGGAGAAATTTCTACTTCCGAGGGAGAAATTTCTACTTCTGAAGGAGAAATTTCTACTTCCGAGGGAGAAATTTCTCCCTCGGAAGTAGAAATTATTACTTCGGAAGTAGAAATTCGCACTTCCGAAGTAGAAATTCGCACTTCCGAAGTAGAAATTAGTACTTCCGAAGTAGAAATTAGTACTTAGGAAGTAGAAATTAGTACTTCCGAAGTACTAATTTCTACTTCCGAGGAACGAATTAATACTTCTGAGGGAGGATTTAGTACTTCTGAGGGAGGAACGAGTTTTATCGGATTGTTCAAATAAAATTCGGTTTATGTAATAAATATGCGTTATCTTTGCAAAAAAATAATAGTAGTGAAAGAGACAGGATTTATGCAAATGGTAGAAGCAGGCTGTAGTATCGAGGTACATCAAAATTTAACAGAAGCGGGCATCCGCAAGAGCGCCACAGAGATTGAAACCCGTCAGTTCGAAGCCTATACATGTTCTTTAAACTTATTGATTTTTAAACGTTTTAAAATTTATATACAGATGAAAAAGTTATTTATTTTGATTATCATGTTTGCAGGATTAATATCCTGCGACAGCAACAACAACGATTTGTTTACGGAAAACTATGTGACCGTAAGCCGTTTTAAAAAAGAAAAACAACTTGAAGCCCGTGTTTTGATCGACGAAGCATACGGATACGACGTCATAGGGCGGGTCGACGGGTATCTTGTCCTTTTTTCCACGCAGCGCGAATATTTTTTTTATGTTTACAATCTAATCGGAGACAGTCTCGGAGGTTTCGGTGTGAGGGGGCAGGGACCAGCCGATTTGACAGGCAATGGGTGGTGTGGACAGACTTACGGCAATAGCATGTGGATTAACGATGTTAATCGCGCCCGAATGTGCGCGGTAAACGTAGAACAGTCGCTGGCTGAGAAACAGTGCGTTTTTGACACTGCAATCCGCAGTGTGAACTTTTCTGTAAACAGTTTTGTTTTAAATGATTCGATAATGCTTAACGAACAGATGAAAGGCGACAATTATTATTTTCTTACCACAAATTTTAAAACGGAAGAAGCAAAGGAGGAAAAGGTATATAAGTATCCGGTGGATCGTCGTGTATTCAACACCTATAAAAGCAGATGGAGGCTCAAACCCGATTGCAGTAAAATGGCTTCCGCAATGCACTCAAACAGCATGATCAATATTTTAGATATCGGAACGAAAGAACGAAAATCGATAATCACAGGCAGGGAGAGTATAAAAATAGAAAATATTGTAGATCCGACAACCGGACATGAAAATAGAACATATTATGCAACTTTGGACGTTACGGACAATTACATATATGCCCTGTATATGAATCAGAATCATAATGAGGCATACAATGTTGAGAAAGAAATGGAAATTCATGTTTTCGACTGGCAGGGAACGCCAGTGTGTAAATATACTGTTCCGCAGTATATATGGAGTATAGCTGTTGACGAAAATATTGGACATATTTATGCCTTTTCGCCGATGTTGGAGCAAGTTTATGTTTATGAGATAGAACAATTGAACATTGATCATGAGATAGAAGAATTGAACATTGATTTTTAAACATTTTAAAATTTATATATATTATGAAATCAGTATGCATACTCAGAACAGTTACAAGAATCGCCGTCGGTTTGCTGTTCATCTTTTCGGGATATGTCAAGGCGGTAGATCCCATTGGTTCGGAAATCAAATTCGGCGAATATTTCGAGGCATTCGGAATGTCCGCCCTGGAGCCGGGAGCTCTGGTCTTCGGAATTTTGCTTTCCACAGTCGAATTGATAATCGGCCTGTGTTTCCTTTTTGGTCTGAAAATGAAACTTGCTTCCCTGGGAGCTGTACTGTTTATGATTTTCATGACCGTTTTGACCCTGATTCTGGCAATAACGGACGCCGTTCAGGACTGCGGCTGTTTTGGAGACGCGATAAAGCTGAGCAACTGGCAAACTTTCTACAAGAACCTGATTATTTTGCCCTTTGTCACATACGCTTTTATCGAGCGGAGAAATTACAGGCAAATATTTGACTGTAAAAGGGAATGGATTATTGCCACGGTTTTGTTTCTTGCCTCTTCGGGCATTTCGATATATGCATACAGGCATCTTCCGTTCATTGATTTTATGGCATACAAAGCCGGCGCCAATATCCCCGAAGGAATGACTGTTCCCGAAGGCGCGCAGCCTGACGTTTACGAGGATGGAACATACATCTACGAAAAGGACGGGAAAAAGGAGAGTTTCACTCTTGACAATTTGCCCGACGACACATGGAAATTTGTAGAGGCTTCCACGCCGAAACTGCTGAAGAAGGGATATGTGCCTCCGACAAAGGACTTTTCCATTACTTCCCTGGAAACCGGAGAAATTCTGCATGATGATATTTTTGCGCAGGACGGATACTTGATATTCATCACTTCTGCCGACGTCAACAAGGCAAGCCTGAAAAACTCGGACGTTCTGAATGATCTCTACAAATATTCGCTGGACAACAATATCCGGTTCATAATGCTGTCCGGTTCTTCCGAACAGGCGAACCGGCTGTATCTGCAAAATGCCAAAGCGGAATATCCTGTGTATTCGACGGATGCGACGGTTCTAAAAAGCATGGTACGCTCCAATCCCGGAATTATGCTCCTGAAAGACAATGTGATTCTGAGAAAATGGAATATCGGCGACGCTCCTGCGGTCGGGGAACTGAAAAGCCTGACATCCATGAACCCGGATGAAATAATTGCCGGCAGCGGAAGTTTCGGCAAGTGGACGACTGTTTTACTCGCCTGCTCCGCGCTTGTCCTGTTCGTTCTGTTTTCGATAAGAAGTTTCCGCAACAAAAATGAAGACTGATGAAAGTCAGGAAAATATCGAGGTTTCTGCTGGCAGTGTGTTTTTTTGCTCTCTCAGCCTGTCTCCTGTTTATCCTGCTCATTTCCCTGACCGGCTATAAACCCGACAGAGAGACTGTTTTGACGGATATGCCCGGAGCGGCAGCCCTGGATATCGATACTTTGGAAATATTGACATGGAATACCGGATATGCAGGATTGGACAGCGGTATGGACTTTTTCTACGACGGAGGTTCGAAAACGAGAACCGGCAAGGCGGCTGCTCTGGAAAATCTGGAAGCCATCGCCTCGCTTGTCGCCCGCAATTCTGCCGATTTTGTCTTTTTGCAGGAAGTTGACAGGGCTTCGAGCCGTTCGTATAAAATCGACATGCTGTCGGAAATAGCGAATCGAAAGCCTTTATACGCCGCATTTTACGGGATAAACTACAGTGTGTTTTTTGTCCCCGTTCCTATTGCTTCTCCGATGGGAAAGGTGGAATCGGGTATTCTGACTTTGAGCCGCCATATCCCTCTGCAAAGCATACGCTACGCCTATCCGCCGGGACAGTCATGGCTCAAAAATCTTTTCCTGCTCGACAGGTGTTTCCTGATGTGCAGATATCCGTTGAAAAACGGCAGACAGCTTGTCCTGATAAACACGCACAATTCGGCTTTCGACAGCGAAGGCGAACAGCGCCGCGAGGAAATGCTTGTCTTAAAAGATTTTATTACAGCCGAATATGAAAAGGGCAACTATGTTATTGCCGGCGGCGACTGGAACCAGATTCCTCCAATCGAAAGTGCAAAGCATTATTCCGGCATGGTTACGGAATATTTTGCTCCGCTCGTGATACCAGCAGATTTTATGCCTCCGTCATGGAAATGGGTTTCGGACGGCAAGCCAACAAACAGATTCCTGAACGCTCCATACGTCAAGGGAAAAACTATGGAAACGCTGCTTGATTTCTTCCTGATTTCGCCGAACGTGAAGGCAATACATGTCGAAAGAATGGATGAAAACTATCAGCATTCCGACCATAATCCTCTTGTCGGAAAGTTTGTGCTGTCGGATATAATCATTGCCACGACGATGCAGGGGCGACCATTGCGGTCGTCCTAATCCTCGGCATTGCTCGTTTTCGTTTCAATCTGACAGAACAAAAAAATGCACTCGCTTTTTATCCGTCTATGTATAATTGAATTATTTCGTGTATATTTGCAATGCAAAAACAGAATAAAACAGGAGGTTAAAATGGCGCTACCAGCAACAAATGAGCAATTTAAGAAATTATGGATCAAATTTAATCGTGGATAAATTACACATAATTACGCCGGTAAAGGATTCTCTTGAAACGGCAGAGCGGGCTATCAGCGCCCTTATGTCTTCGGTAACGGATATCCCGTTTGAATATACAGTATATAACGATTTCAGTTCCGACGAAAATACGCAAAAACTGGAAGCGCTTTCCAAAAAATATTCCTTTCATTTGATTAATCTTAAAGAGATTACTTCGCATCCGTCGCCGAATTATTTACTTGTTTTGCAAAAAGCGCAGGCAAAAGCATTGAATGACAAAA
>JAIRZR010000342.1 GCA_031267155.1 Prevotellaceae bacterium
GATTGCTTCGTGCCTCGCAATGACGGGTAACCGTGTGTTGGTAATGGGCGTAATGTCAGACGGTTATCCGTCATTGCGAGGTACGAAGCAATCCAGAGTTTTTTATAATCTGTTATATCTTGTTTATTTCGCATACCATACTGTGAAAGGCTTTCGGGCTGTGGACAGCGGAGAAAATATTATGAACTCAAAAAAAACCTCTCCCCAGTTGTACCTGCGGGAGAGGTTTTGCTGTTAAGATAATTTGCGTGTTGCAGGGATACAGTCAGAATCTGAATCCAATACCTGCCGAAATAAATGTCCTGTTCCAGAGGTCGCCGATTCTGTATTTCGCTTCAAAGTTCAGAAACAGTTTTTCCGTGAGTTTGAAATCAATACCGCCGCCAAGTTTAACGCCAAATTCCTTGTAGGATGATGCGCTTTCATCATAGCCACCATAATCACCATAATCATCATAGCCACCATAATCATAATCATAATCATCATAATCACCATAGCCACCATAATCGTCATAATCGCCATAATCGCCAGCATCCGACTTATCCTTTGTACCAAGAAAACCGGCTCCAACCAGGGGATATACAGTCACTCTGTCACTAATGAAAAACAGATAATGAGCATTAAGACCTGCATCCCACATACTTGTCATATACTTTTTAAAGAAATAGTTAAACGCTCCCTCGATTCGGATTGGCGTAGTTATGCTGTACTGCAATTTTGCGCCCAAACCGAAATTTGTAAGCTCCTGACCGGTACTCAATATAACATTTGCTCCGGCAGCCAAATCGCCTTTTTCCTGTGCATTGGCCGTTAAACTCATTGTCAGTCCAGCGATTGCAAGCATACAGAACATTAAGAAATTTATCCTACTCTTTGTAAGGTTTTTCGGATTGACCCCGTTTTTTTGAATGCTCTCTGACTGCATTGCATTGTGTGCGTACAACTTTCCTGTTGTTTTCATTGTTATATCCCTGATACGTGTCGGGCGCAACTGTTAAAATTATGTTTATAATAAATTATTTCTAAAACTGTTACACAAAAATAGCGTGGAACAGACGCTTTTCAATTATCTTATTTTTTGAAGATCGTTTTATTTTCATATTTGATAAATCCTTCCTGACGATAAGTTTTTCCGCCTTCGGCGTCAAAATCTTCATCAAGTTCATCAATCATATCTTCAATAACCGTCAATACTCCTTTTTCTAATGTAGAAGATTTGAATGAAGATGCATCGTAGCCTTCCATAGACGTAATTTTGAAACCGCCATTTGTAGTGTATGTGCCTGCTGTTACAGTTTCACCCATTGCTATTGTAATAATAGTGCCATCTGCTTTAAGCTCAACTGTACTGCCCTGCATCAAAACAGGAAAAAGCGCCATCATAGCCTTTTTACTTTCAGCAAGCTCAGGATTTTCAGGATTTTGAGCATCGAATGCCACACTAACAAAGTGATACAATCCAACAATAGAATCATCACCCTGTGCTGTTGATTATCGGGCTTTCAGCCCTTAACTTGACGACATTGGTCTCCAGACTATGCCGAGCGAGGGTACAGTCGTGCAGCAGAAACAGCGTGCCTACAGGATAGTTTTCGAAAGTAACATGCACATTGTCGGCAACTTTTCGTCCCAGTGAAGCTCATCCCTTACCGTCCCAATATTTCATAGATTATATCTCAAATACTATTTCAGAATCTGCTCAATAACAACAGGATTTTCAAACTCTTCGTCAAAATCAAGTTTCCCTGTGAAATCATATTTTACGCCTTTCATGTACTCATGATATTCCGGCATTTTAAATGTATTCATATCCAGAGGATTTTCAAGTCCATAAAGCGTATTATCATAACAGCCGCCATTATGCTCGGAAATATACATATATTCTATCTGATCTTTATATGTCCTTTGAACAGTATCATAAATGCATATTCTGAACACAATATTGTGCACATAAGTGAAAATAAATTTGTTGCCTTTTTCCCTGATATTATGGACTTCGGGGATAGAGTGTAGTCTCGAGTCTTCCAAAGTGATACGATCCGACAGGTCTCTTTCTTCATAAAACTTTATCGATGATTCTTTGGTCTTATAATCCAGCGTTAAAAACGGAATAAATTTGTTTCCCTGCAATTTGTATATACAATCATCTCCGGGAGATTGAAAATATAAATTGTCCGATGTTTTAAAAAAGGCAAAACAAGCGGGATTGATCAGATCGTTTAATTTTCTTGTACGAAAACATTCTTCGATTTCTCCAGTTTCAGTATTAAGATGTACAACCTGCCTTTCGTTGTGATTATATAAAAAAATGTTATTCTTCCAACTGACTATTCTGTCAAAATAGTTGTAAGCTAAATTATTGTTTTTCCCGAGATTGTTAAAATCTGTATCTGTGTATAATATTTTGGGCGGAACACAGAAAACCAGAATTTCTTTACTTGACTGGTCAATATCAAAATCAATGATTTCAATGTACTCGTTTCCACTTCCACCCCTGTTGAAAAAACGTTTTACAGGATTTCCCTCATGGTCATACTTGTAAATAGAATGTGTTTTATCATTATCCAAAACATAGAAAAAAGAATCGCATTTTATGAGTTTGTATGCATTACCAATAAGAAAATTAGGGTCTTCCTTCAACGGAATCATATTGATTTCCGAAAAGAAATCAGCGCCTTTATCGTCCATCATTTTGATATCGCCGGGATCCAGCAAATAAACATAATGATCTGTACCGTACGTTTTTTTGTCCTGCGAACAGGCACAAATAACAAGAAAAATAAAAAATATATAAACTAAATTTTTCATAATATAAATACTAAATTATAATATTACCACAAAATATACCCGTAACAACACTATTCAATAATCTTTTTTCCTGTCGCATGAACTCAAAAACGAACATGCGGCACAAGCGTTGGGATTTTCGCTGCCGGACTGTTTCATTTCTTCGTTTTTTACGCATTTTATCCCCAGACGTTTCATGTTTTTATTCCGTTCTATTTCGTTTTCGGTAAATTCGCCCCTTATCCATATCCGGATACCGAATCCAGCAATGCACAGGGCAAGCAATATGACAGTCAGAATAAAGAGTTTCATGAAATCCTATTCCTGTTTTTTAAGAATGACGTCATGAGCGCCGCCTTCCACTATGCTTGTCGATGAAACCAGGGTGATTTTTGCATTCTGCTGCAGTTCGCCGATTGTTACAGCTCCGCAGCTGCACATTGTGGCTTTAATTTTCGACAGCGTAATGTCCATATTGTCTTTCAGTTTTCCTGCATACGGGACATAACTGTCCACTCCTTCCTCAAATTTCAGGGTTTCCGAGCCGCCGGTATCGTAGCGCTGCCAGTTCTGGGCGCGGTTGGAGCCTTCGCCCCAGTATTCCTTGACATAATTGTTTCCTATCCGCAGTTTTTTTGTCGGCGATTCGTCGAAACGTGCAAAGTAACGTCCCATCATCAGAAAGTCGGCGCCCATGGCAAGAGCCAGAACCATGTGATAGTCATGCACCAGTCCGCCGTCGCTGCAAATGGGGACATAGTATCCCGTCTTTTTCAGATATTCGCTGCGGGCTTTTGCGACGTCGATAAGGGAAGTCGCCTGTCCCCTGCCTATGCCCTTCTGTTCGCGGGTAATACAGATTGAGCCTCCTCCGATACCCACCTTGATGAAATCGGCTCCCGCTCCCGCAAGGAAATCAAATCCTTCCCTGTCCACCACATTTCCTGCGCCTACGGGCAAACCTTTGCAGTTTTTCTTGACCCATGCAAGCGTTTCCCTTTGCCATTCCGAATATCCGTCCGACGAATCTATGCACAGCACGTCCGCTCCCGCATCTACAAGCGCCGGAACACGTTCCCGATAATCGCGGGTATTGATTCCCGCGCCCACCAGCAGGGTTTTGTCTTTTCCCGAAAGCTCGTTGGGATTTTCCCTGTGACTGTCGTAATCCTTCCGGAATACGAAATATGCCAGATTGTTGCTGCTGTCTATTATCGGCAGGGTATTCAGCTTGTTGTCCCATATAATCTGGTTTGCATCCGTAAGGGTAATGCCGAGATTTCCGGTAATCAGCGATTTGAAAGGGGTCATAAATTCTTCCACTTTCCTGTTCAGATCGTCTCTTTCCGGTCTGTAGTCGCGGTTTGTTATCAGTCCGAGCAGTTTCCCGTTTGGGGCGCCGTCGTGAGTAATCCCTATGGTGGAATGTCCCGTCAGGTTTACCAGATCAATCACATCCTTCAATGTATTGTCGGGTTTAAGATTCGAGTCGCTCACTACAAATCCCGACTTGAATTTCTTCACTTTCCTGATCATCTCCGCCTGGGCGTCAATGGACTGGGAGGCATAAATAAACGACAGCCCGCCGTTACGCGCCAGTTCTATCGCAAGTTCGGGTCCTGAAACCGACTGCATGATAGCCGAAACAAAGGGAATATTCAGTTCCATCGCCGGTCCGGAATCTGCCGGTCTATATTTCACGAGCGGCGTCTGTAACAACACATTGGAAGGAGTACACTGCTTTGTTGTAAGTCCGGGAATAAATAAATATTCCCCAAAAGTTCTTGAAACATCATCTATATAAATCGCCATACGAAATAGACATTAAATTTCGCACAAAATTAATCCTTTTTTGGATATCGCAAGTATAATTTTTTAATTGCCCGCCAAGTTGTAAGGCAGGACAGCGTTTAAATCCTGTTTTTCAGATCGTTTTTACCTGTGTTCACCTGCGAACTTTATTTCATTCATTTTTCCTGTGTTATACATAAATAGACACTGCTTACAATATATTCAATAGCTGTTCCTTTATCTTTTCCAGTTCGTCCTTCATTTCAACGACAAGTTTCTGGATATTGACATCTCCCGCCTTGGAACCTATTGTGTTGATTTCACGTCCTGTTTCCTGTGCAATAAATCCCAGTTTGCGTCCCGGCATATCTTCGTGTTCAGCTGTCTGGCGGAAAAAGGAACAGTGCTGAGCAAGCCGGACTTTTTCCTCGGTTATGTCCATTTTTTCGAGATAGTATATCAATTCCTGTTCAAACCTGTTTTTGTCTATACCCATTGTCAGTTCCAGTTTGTTCAAGTCCGATTCTATGGATATCCGGACTTTTTCTATCCGCTCTTTTTCAAACGGTTCTATCAGCATCAGCTTATTTTCTATATTCGAAATATGGCTCAGAATGTCGGCAATAAGAATATTTCCTTCCTTGACCCGGAATGTGTTCAGCGATTCCAAAGCTCCGGAACAGCAATCAAGCACCGCTTTGATTTCGGTTTCGCTCAATTCTTCGCTATCGGTAATCATGACTTCCGGCAAGCGCAATATTGCCGATACAAATTCCTGCTTATCTATATCGAGACCAACTTCGGCCGCAGCTTTGGAAATAGAATGGAAATACGACTTGAAGACGACGTCGTTAAACACGGCTGCTGTTTCTCCTCCCAGCATTTCCTGCGTCAGTATGATATCAAATTTTCCTCTTGTTGCCATAAGGGAAACAAGTTTCCGCAAATCAAATTCGAGTATGCGGTACACCTGCGGACTTCTAAAATTAATATCCATCTGTTTGCTGTTAAGCGAACGTATTTCTATTACAATTCTTTTGTTTTCAATAATTTTCTCGGCTTTACCATAGCCGGTCATGGACTTTATTCCTGTCATTTTTTACTCATAATTAATTGGCAAATTTAATGAAAAGTTTTGATGTAGCTGTTCCGGCACTAAGTTTGGCGAAATATTATTTTGAGACATTACGCGAAAAAATTTTAAGAAATAAAAAAGTTGCCTTTCATGGGGACAGGAAAATTAGCGCTTGTGACAGGAGGGTAAACGGTTTTCTATTGATATCCTACTGACAATTTCGCAATGCATTGTAATATAGTTCATAATTCCCATCAGGTACAGGATTAATTCTTACTCATTTACACCTTAGTTGGATCTTTATCGTACACTCTCGAAAAAAAGCTTATTTTCGAATCCGGAACATTTGATTAATTTTGTCCCGGATTATAAATGTAAACAGAACGATTTTTTGCATGAATGGAACATTAAAAACGGTATATATGGGAACGCCGGAATTTGCGGTCGAACCTTTAAGGGTTTTGCTGGAAAACGGCTGTAATATTGTTGCGGTTGTTACGGCTCCCGACAAACCGGCGGGACGCGGTCGCGAGTTGAAACAGTCGGAGATAAAGCAGTTTGCGACCGAACATTCTTTGCCCGTTTTGCAGCCCGAAAAATTGCGCGACGGAGATTTTATCGAAACATTGAAGTCGTTAAATGCCGATCTTTTCCTTGTTGTAGCGTTCCGGATGTTGCCGGAAACCGTATGGAGCATGCCGCCGAAAGGAACTGTCAATCTGCATGCTTCGCTTTTGCCCGACTACAGGGGAGCTGCTCCGGTAAACCATGCAGTCATAAACGGCGAAACGGTAACGGGACTTACTACATTCCTTATCAGCCGTGAAATAGATACCGGAGAAATCCTTCTTCAGAGGAAAGTTGAAATAGGAAGCGATGAAACAGCCGGCGAACTGCATGACAGGCTGATGACTGCCGGAGCTTCATTATTGCTCGAAACTGTTGAAAGAATCGAATCCGGCGATGTAAAACCGTTTCCCCAGCCGGAGATACCGAATCTTCACCCTGCTCCCAAATTATTCCGCGAAACCTGCGAAATCGACTGGAATCTTCCCGTCGAACAGGTACGGAACCTTGTAAGAGGACTAAGTCCGTATCCGGGAGCGTGGCACGAATTAAAATCCGGAGACAAATCTTTGCAAATAAAGATATTGAAAGCCTCTGCCGACTGTGGAAAAACGGCAAACGAACCTGCAGGAACAGTCTGTTCCAACGGAAAAAGCTTTTTGAAAATCGCCTGTTCCGACGGATTTCTCAATGTGGAAGAGTTGCAGCCGCAGGGGAAAAAAGCGATGCCCGTCAAGGCTTTTCTGGCAGGATTCAGAGACATATCATTATATCATTCAGGAAAATGAAAACACTAAGGTATGCGAAATAAACAAGATATAACAGATTATAAAAAACTCTGGATTGCTTCGTGCCTCGCAATGACGGATAACCGTCTGATATTACCCCTATTGCATAGCACACGGTTACCCGTCATTGCGAGGCACGAAGCAATCCAGAAAGTTCAATTGTTATATGTTATTAATTTCCCTTCCCTAAACTATTACACACAAAATACCGGATGATACTGAAAAATCGAAAACTGCAGGGATGCGGACTGATTCTCCTGCTAATTGCCGCCATATATCTCATAATAAAGCCCGAACACAGGATTTTCGGCATCGGAATGCCGCGCGGATATGAACTGCATGGAATAGACGTCTCACGTTATCAGGATTTGATAGACTGGAGCTGTCTGGAAAGTTTCCCGGGCAGTAAGGACGAGGTGAAAATTTCATTTGCCTTTATCAAGGCGACCGAAGGACGCTCGATACAGGATCCTTTTTTCAAGACCAACTGGGAAAATATCGGCAGAACGGACATAATCAGAGGCGCATACCATTATTTTATCCCGACGCGCAGCGCTTCGGAACAGGCTCGGAATTTTATTGCAAATGTGAAACTCGGCAGTGGAGACCTCCCCCCTGTGCTTGATATTGAGGTTCTGGGAAATCCGGGAGCGACAAAATTGAGGGAAAACATTAAGATATGGTTGAAAATAGTTGAAAAACATTACGGAATGAAACCGATAATATACTCGTATATCGATTTCTATGAGAAACATATTCTTGTGGACGAAGATTTGCGGAAATATCCTCTATGGATAGCCCACTACAATCAAAAGAAGATTGAGCTTGAAGAGTCGTGGCTGTTCTGGCAGCACAGCGACAGGGGGCGGATACCCGGGATAGATGAAAAAGTGGACTTCAATGTTTTTAATGGAAATATGGATCAGTTAAAATCTCTTTGTAAAAAATAGTTATGGAAGAAAACAGTTTAAAATCGGGATTTGTAAACATAGTAGGCAATCCCAATGTGGGCAAATCGACTTTAATGAACGCCCTGGTCGGCGAACAGCTGTCAATTATTACGTCAAAAGCGCAGACGACACGTCACCGCATACTCGGCATTGTTACCGAAAATGATTATCAGATTGTATTTTCCGATACGCCGGGAGTACTGAAACCCAACTACATGTTGCAGGAATCGATGATGAAATTCGTTTACTCGGCTATAGGCGATGCGGATATTATACTGTATGTGACCGACGTTGTGGAAAAATCGGATAAAAATCTTGACTTTATACAGAAACTGAACAGTTTGAACGTTCCGATTTTGCTGCTGATTAACAAAATCGACCTCAGCACGCCCGAAGACCTGGAAGCGCTGAGTGTAAAGTGGCAGGAACTCCTGCCTTCGGCAATCATTTTCCCTGTTTCGGCTTTGATGAAATTCAATCTGGATAATGTGAAAAGGGAGATTGTCGGAATGTTGCCTTACGGACCTAAATATTACGACAATGATACTTTGACGGATAGAACTTTGCGCTTCTTCGCTTCGGAAATTATCCGTGAAAAGATTTTCCTGAACTACCAGAAAGAAGTCCCGTATTCGACGGAAGTAGTCGTCGAAGAGTTTAAGGAAGATAAAAATATTACACGTATAGAAGCAGTTATATACGTAGCCCGCGATTCCCAAAAGGGTATCATCATCGGAAAGCAGGGAAAACTCCTGAAAAAAACGGGAACCGCCGCCCGCATAAGTCTGGAAACATTCCTGCAAACCAGGGTTTACCTCGGTCTACACGTCAAAGTTGATCCTGACTGGAGAAACAACAAATTGAAATTAAAGAATTTCGGATATATACAGGAATGAGAACATTGAATTATTATGATTTGACCGGTAATTTCAACTTGGGAACTGTTGAAAAATAAACTGTTATATTTCATTCGATCAAAAAAAAAACGAATTCTATACAGCATTACAGTGGCTTGCTGCAAAAAAAAACGACTTGCTGTAAGATTACAGTTGTTTGATTTTGATATTTTTCAGACCGTTGTAATCTTAGATTCGTTTGCCGAAAAAAATTTCAATCCGTTGTAATCTTACATTTATTTGCCGAAAAAATTTTTCACTCCAATGTAATCTTACATTTGTCTGCCGAAAAAATTTTCACTCCAATGTAATCTTACATTTGTCTGTCGAAAAAATTTTTCATTCCAATGTAATCTTACATTTGTCTGCCGAAAAAAATTTTCATTCCAATGTAATCTTACATTTGCCTGCCGAAAAAATTTTCAGACCATTGTAATCTTACATTCATTTGCCGAAAAAAAAAATAAAATATTGTCGTCATCCTGCCGATACAGAATTTATATTTCCCTGCAGAGAAAACCGGCAACTTATTTCGCAACAATCGCTGACTTTACAAGTCCTGAAATTCAATCAGCAATCTGAACACCGCTCCCGGATTTGCCTTCCATTTTTCCAGAACATCCTGCGCTTTATCGGGAGGATAGACTCCTGAGATCAGCTCTTCTTTCGGGCATGTCCCGCGTTTAAGATATTCCATAACGGCGCGGAAATCTTCGGGCATAGCATTGCGCGAGCCGCGTATATCCAGTTCTTTCTGAACAAAATACTTTGTTTCGAAAGCTATTTCCGTTTTTGCATAGCCGATACATACCACGCGACCCGTAAAAGCTACCTCGTTGATAGCCATCTGATAAGTCGCGGGAGAGCCGACAGCTTCGATAATCGCGTCGGGACCCTGATTGAGAGTTATGTTCCGGAGACGTTCATGGACGTCTTCCGTTCGGGAATTGACAGTGAAACTTGCGCCTAAACGCTTTGCCAAAGCCAGTTTGGCATCGTCGATATCTATCGCGATCACTTTTGCGCCACGAATTGCCGCCCGCACAATGGCGCCCACGCCTATCATTCCGCAACCTACAACTGCTACAGTATCCAAATCGCTGATCTGTCCGCGGTTTACGGCATGAAAACCCACGCTCATGGGTTCGACAAGACAAAAATCCTTAGGCGAAATTGCAGGATCGGCTATGACCTTATTCCACGGCACGACAATATATTCGCACATGGCGCCGTCGCGCTGCACTCCGAATGTCTGGTTGAACTGACATGCATTATGCCGCCCATTGCGGCACGAGGGGCAGTTGCCGCAGGCGGTGTACGGATTTACGGTACATGACATGCCCGGCTTTAAGTGGTTTGGAACCTCGTCGCCCACAGTTTCAATCACTGCGCCAATCTCGTGTCCCGGGATGACGGGCAGTTTGACCATCGGATTTTTACCCGAAAAAGTATTGAGATCGGAGCCGCAGAATCCTGCGTATCTAATTTTCAGCAACACTCCGTTTGGCGATATTGGAGGTACGGGAATATCCACAAGCCGTATTTCTCCCGCCTGTACTATCTGTATAGCTTTCATTTTATGATTGGTATTATATAATTTCCAAGAAAAAAAGTTTTCATTCCGACATGTTTTTGATATAAGGCAGATCAATAAGATTTTCCAGTCTGTAAAATTTCCTCGCATTTTCGCCGAGGAACAGTGCCTTTTCCTCTTCGGACAACAGACCGGATTTAAGGACAAAATCGTAAGACATTCTGTATGTTATGGCGGTGACAGTGCGCGGATAGTCCGATCCCCACATCAGTTTTTCGATACCTGTCAGCGAACTTGCTTCCTTTATTGCCCAGACAGCGCCCTTGAACGGATAAAATTCATCGTTGAAGAGCCAGGTTATGCCACCCGACTCGATCATTACGTTCGGATGGCGGGCTAATTTGATTTGTTGCTGCCAGTTGGCTCGTGTTACAAGTCCAAAATGTCCGATGGCAATCCTCAGACTGGGATATTCGGCGATAATTTCCTCCATTTCGGGAACCTGTTCATCTCCCGGAGCCAGATCGACCGAAAACAGAACATCGTTCTTTTCCATCAGACTGAACATCCGCATCATTTCGTCGCAAGTCAAAAGTACCCGCCTGTCTTTCATGATCAAGCGTTCGGCAGGTAATTTGATAGCTTTGAAACCCTGATTAATCAGGTTTTTTGCATGTTCGAAATATCCGGATTGACGGGCGTCCACCATTCCGCAGCACAGAAAGCGGTTCGGGTATTTTTGCTGAACTTCCAGCAGGTAGTCATTCTGCAAGCCGTCTATATATTCCTGAGTTATAACGGCTGCCGAGACCTGTGCATAATCCATGTTCGACAGGAAGATTTCCGCCGTATTGTGTCCATCAATCATGAAGGGAGGCAGCATTTGCCGTATTTCTCCCATGAACAGCGATTTGCCGTTTTCGAGGGTCTGTATTTTCAGTCCGTTTACTTCCGTATCCTGCCATAGCCAAAGGTGCGCATGAGCGTCGATAATCCTTATTTGCCTGTTCTCCATTTCCCTGTTAGCTTTGATTTTTAACTGTTAAGCCATGTGTCACGGCGTCGTGATTCCAAAATTGACTGCACTTCGCACAGGAGATTTTCGTCGAGCGGTTCTTCTGCCCAGCGAATATTCTGAAGAACAGCTTCCGGACGGGTTGTGCTAAACAAAGTGGTGGCAATACGCGGATTGCCTGTGGAATATTTGACAGCCAGCTGTTCAATGGATTTACCTTTTGACTTGCAGTATAATGCCGCTTTTTTGCATACATCCTGCAATGGTTTTGGAGCGGGATGCCAGTCGGGGGCGCCTCTTTCCGTCAGCAGTCCCATCGAAAACGGGGAAGCGTTGATAACGCCGATCCCGCGTTCCTCGAAATAATCGAGATAATCGCTTAAAGCATCGTCGTTAAGACAATAATGGCAAAACGAGAGGACGCTTTCCACCGTACCCGCCGGAACATGGTCAATCACATACTTAAAATGGCGAAGAGTTAAATTGGTGATGCCAACATGTTTTGCAATACCCTTGTCGCGGAGTTCCACCAGCGCCGGGAGAGTCTCTCTGCAAACCAGTTCCAAATCGGCAAATTCGATATCATGCACATTAATAATATCCAGATAATCGACATTCAAGCGTTCAAGGCTTTCATATACGCTTTCGCTCGCCCGTTTTGCGGAATAATCCCAGTGGTTGGCTCCGTCTTTTCCGTAACGTCCCACTTTGGTCGAAAGGTAATACCTGTTTCTATCGATGGTTTTCAGCGCCTTACCCAGCACCGTTTCGCTTTTCAAATAGCCGTAATAAGGCGATACATCAATGAAATTGATGCCGTTATCCACAGCTGTATGTACAGCTTTGATTCCTTCTTCTTCCTTGAGCGAATGAAAGACCCCGCCCAGCGACGAAGCGCCGAAACTGATACTGGAAACCTTCATTCCCGTTTTCCCTATTTCTCTGTATTCCATTGTTTAATATTATTTTTAAATTAAACCCCCCTTTATTGTTTAT
>JAIRZR010000349.1 GCA_031267155.1 Prevotellaceae bacterium
GGACAGGAGAGATAAGCGTGCAAAATTAGAGCGAGTTGTAAATCTGAAGCCTGAGCATATAAATCCGGAGTATGATTTCAATATTTCCTGGAAAAATTCATTCAAAGCCAATATAAAAAACACCGTTGAGGACGAGCTTGCCGACGTCATCATCCGCACGCTTGACCTCTGCGGGCATCTTGGAATCGACATCGAAAGGCATATCGAAATGAAGATGAAATACAACGAATCAAGAGGATACAAACACGGTAAAAATTATTGATTATGGACAGGCATATTAAATTTCGCGGCAAGCGAACGGACAACGGAGAATGGGCATATGGCTTCTATAATGAAGATGGAAACGGAAACCCTGTAATAAAAGATACTAAATACCACGTTAATGATGGGTATATTGATTTAATACCGGTACATGTCATCCCCGAAACCGTCGGGCAGTTCACGGGACTTTACGACAGTAACAGGAAGGAAATATATGAAGGTGATATTATTAAGACGGTACAGGGATTTACGGCTGTTGTGGAATGGGTAAAAGACGGCAGATTTTTAGGGTTTACCCGTGACCGGAAAATTCTCTATATTGATAGAGAACCCGCAGTGGAAGTCATCGGCAACGTTCATGATAACAGAGAATTATTAACAGTTAAATAATGAGTTATGAAAACAGTTAAAGAAGCTGCACGGGAGTATATAGACCCAAGCCACAGTGGTGGAACGGATTATATGACCCGGGCTCAGGAAAGGGCGTATATCGCCGGCGTCGAGTTCGCCCAGCGCTGGATAAGCGTCGAGGAGGAGTTGCCGGAATTTTTAGAGGTGGTTTTAGTGAGGAATAAAAACGGCTTCGCTTCGGCAGGGAGACGCGGACGTGCAAGATTTATTATTGATCTCTCCGATATGAGAGACGAAGAAGTCACCCACTGGCGACACATCGAATTAAAATAAAAAAAACAGACATGGAAACATTATTTAATTTACCGCCAATCAAACCAAAGGAAGATATTCCGCCACATCCCGGAAAGCGATGCCGGAACTGCAGGCACATCGCAAATCTGAATCCGTATTCAGACCGGTACCGGTACTGTACCATAACGCCAAGCAACCGGACACCATACGGAGTTAAGGCCGTAAAGCGCATGAATCCGGCCTGCGGAAGATTTGAAAGTAACGAATTAAAATAACAGAATCATGAAAGGAAACAAAATTGATGGTTATTCCAGATACACTGCTTTTCCTGATGGAAATATCGGAGTATCATCTGTAATTGCAAGATGCGGATTGAAAAATAATCCCACTTGTTTGAAAAAGTCAAAAATCCTTGCGCCGCAAATATCAGTATGCGGATACGCAATGGTAGGACTAACCGCTGACGACGGAAGTCGAAAAACACATCTCGTACATAAAATTATCGCAAAGGCATTTTTAAACTTTGACAGCACGGGAGATATGCAGATAGATCATATTGACGGAAATAAACTGAATAATTCCATTTCCAATTTACAGGTTCTATCCCGCAGACAAAATACGAGCAAATCTGTTAAAAAAGAGGGTAAATTAACAGGCGCATTTCGTAATGGCAAAGGATGGACTGCTCGCGCAAGTGTTAATAATCGCCTTGTTAATTTGGGTACTTACGAAACCCAACTCGAGGCACATGCAGCATATTTAAAATTTACACACAATGGCTAAAGGAATCAATTTCAAAGAGCCGTTATTCCACCAGGTGGTATGCGGCGAAAAGACACAGACGAGGCGGATCATCAAATACAATGATTTATACCGCACGTACAATGAAGGCGGATGTTCGCGTGATGAAATCAGAGAAATAAAAAGCGAGCCTTTAATTTTCATTCATCCGGAAGAAGATTATGAAACAGCGATGGATTATCTGTTAAAACATTCACGCTACAGGCCCGGCGAAAAACTCTACCTCAAAGAGCCGTACCGTATAACCCGCATTGACAACATTTGGTTTATGAACTATTTGTACATAAGCGCAAAGATGGAATTGAATATTTCTGCAGGAAACAACAAAATTGAAAAGATACATATTCAACAGGAAAAAGCAAAAAGCGGATGGTGTAATAAGTTGTTTATGCCCGAATGGTGCGCCCGCTACTTCATCGAAATTACCGGCGTGCGCTGTGAGCGATTACAGGATATAAGCGATGAAGATTGTTTGAAGGAAGGCGCTATTGGCTGGCTGACGAATTGGGCAGAAAAAGAAACAACCCGCTATGAACAGGACTTTCAATACTGGATTAACGACCGGTTTCACGATGATAACGATCAGGCTATTTCCTACTGTGAAAAATGCGGAGAGAAAGAAGTCCGAAAACTCAAAAAAGAAGCAAAGAAAGCCGGTGCGACCAAAGAAGAACTTGATGATATATTTCTTGACGGAGGGTGGGATCAGGAGAGTGATTATGGTTCCTTCTGTGAAGGCTGCGGAAAAAGACTGCAATTCAGCATGTGTGGAGATTTGGGGGAATATCTGAAAGAAAAAGATTATGAGTTTGACAAATACTCCGCATACATAATAGCTCAACACAATGAGGAAGATTTGGAGAAAATACAGGGTTTACCCCGCAAAGCCTGCGCCGCCCTTATCGACAGCATCAGCGGCAAGGGTACATGGGAAAGTAACCCGTATGTCTTTGTGTATGATTTCAAATTAACAAAATAACCAGTTAAAAAATTACAATCATGAGTTTAATCAACATTTCAATCTGTCTTACGGACATACCGAGAGACAAAATCAAACAAGCCACAAACGGCAAAAAGTACATCAACCTCGTTTGTGTGGATCGAAAAGAAAAGTCAAAGTTTGACGAAACGCACACCGTTTACGTCTCCCAAACGAAAGAGGAACGCGCAGCAGGCGCACAAACCGTCTTTGTCGGCTCCGGCAAGGAGTACGTTCCTCAAGTCATAACGGCCGAGAGCGTCGACAGTATGCCGCCCATGTCGGACGATAATGACGATTTGCCGTTTTAAATGAAGCAATC
>JAIRZR010000378.1 GCA_031267155.1 Prevotellaceae bacterium
AAAAAACAGACCGCTAAAAACGAACTTAAATTGCAAAAAATGGCTAAACAACTCGGTTATGACTTAATTAAAGTAGCCTGTTAATGTGCTACTTATGAAAGCGTCATTGTAAGGTACGAAGCAATCCAGAAAAGCCTCTTAATGTGCTACTTATGAAAGCGTTATTGCAAAGCACGAAGCAATCCAGAAAGTTCAATTGTTATATGTTATTAATTTTCCTTCTCTAAGAGTTAGCTAACGCGCGTCAGCCAACTCTTAGTTCTTAACTCTTAGTTCTTAACTCTAAAAGCGTTCTCAATAATCATGTTCCACCTGTTCCAGTTTCTTTTTAAGGGCTTCCATTTTTTCCTCGTGGAGGACTTTTTTATATTCGATTGGCAGGACTTTGATAAAGTGTTTCACATAATTATCCCAATCCTCGAGGATACGCTTGGCCACCGGACTTTGAGTATGTTTTTCGTGTCTGGAAATCAGGGAATACAGTTCTTCGCTGTCGGCCTTATCCTCTATCAGTGACAGTTCCACCATTTCCATATTGCAGAAATAGTCGAAATTATCATCCATATTCAGGACGTATGCGATACCGCCGCTCATTCCGGCGGCGAAATTCTTGCCGCAGGAGCCGAGTACCGCGACCCTTCCTCCGGTCATATATTCGCAGCAATGGTCGCCCGTTCCCTCGACTACGGCTGTCGCGCCGCTGTTTCGCACGCAGAACCTTTCGCCGACCCTTCCGCTGATATACACTTCGCCGGATGTAGCGCCGTAAAGCAGGGTATTTCCGGCGATTATGTTCCTGTCCGGCTCGAACGTGCTGCCGTTCGGGGGCAGGAGGATTATCCTGCCCCCGGACAGTCCCTTGCCGAGATAGTCGTTAGCCTCGCCCTCGAGCCTGAATGTGATTCCGGCAGCCAGAAACGCGCCGAAACTCTGTCCTGCAGAACCCCTGAACACAATCCGCACAGTTTCGTCGGGCATGCCAGCATTTCCGTACAGTCTTGCGACCTCGCCCGAGAGCATCGCTCCCACAGCGCGGCTGGTGTTTGCGATATCCGTTTCGAAGCACACGGGTCTAAGCTGCATAAGCGCCTGTTTTGCCGTGTCAATCAGCGACATGTCAAGAACACTGCCTGTCCGGTGTTCCTGTGGAGTAGTGAACTTCAGATCGTTTTTGAGATTCTTGTCGAAATACAGCATCTTCGAAAAGTCGAGTTTTGCCGCCCTGGCATTTCCCGTATCGAGCTTTTCGATAAGGTCGGCGCGTCCGACGATCTCGTTCAGGCTGCGGAATCCCATCATTGCCAGATGTTCGCGCACCTCCATTGCCAGGAATGTAAAGAAATTCACAAGATGTTCGGGATTTCCCCCGAAACGCCTGCGGAGTTCGGGATCCTGTGTCGCAACGCCTACGGGACAGGTATTAAGGTGACATTTGCGCATCATCACGCATCCAAGCACAATGAGGGCGCTCGTCGCGAAACCGAATTCTTCGGCTCCCAGAAGCGCCGAGACGATTATGTCCTTTCCCGTTTTCAGCTGCCCGTCGGTCTGGAGGCGCACATACTTGCGCAAATCGTTGGAGACCAGAGTTTGCTGTGTCTCCGCCAGTCCAAGTTCGCCCGGCATTCCCGCCCTGAATATCGAGCTTATCGGGCTTGCTCCCGTCCCGCCTTCGCATCCGCTGATGACAATCACATCGGCTTTGGCTTTGGCGACGCCCGCGGCGATTGTCCCGACGCCCGTTTCCGACACCAGCTTGACGCTGATTCTTGCAGAGGAATTTATGTTCTTCAGGTCGAAAATCAGCTGAGCCAGATCTTCGATCGAATATATGTCGTGATGCGGCGGCGGCGATATCAGCGATATTCCCGGAATGGAATGGCGCGTTGCCGCGATTATTTTATCTACCTTGTATCCCGGCAGTTGACCGCCTTCGCCCGGTTTTGCTCCCTGCGCTATTTTTATCTGGATTTCGTCGGCATTGACCAGATATTCCGCCGTCACTCCGAAGCGTCCCGAAGCGACCTGCTTGATGGCGCTGCGCCTGTTCAGCCCGTCTTCGCCGGGGGTGAAACGGGCGGAGTCTTCGCCACCCTCCCCGGTATTGCTTTTTCCTTTGACTGTATTCAGTGCAACAGCCAGAGCCTCATGCGCCTCCCTGCTGATGGAACCGAAAGACATCGCCCCGCTGACAAAGTATTTCGTGATATTCTCGACAGGCTCTACCCCGGATATGTCTATCGCTCCCGCCTGATTTTTCCGGTAAGTCAGGAAATCCCTGAGAAACACGGGCGCCGGCTTGTTGTCCACGATGTTTGTAAACTCCTTGAACTTCGCATAATCTCCTGTTCGCGCGGCGATTTGCAGTTTCGATATTGTTTCGGGATTCCAGGCATGGTTCTCGCCGTTGCGCCTGTATGCATACGTCCCGCTGTTAGGCAGATAATCCGGATCGGTTTCACTGCCAAACGCTTCGGAATGCCGGACAAGCGCGTCGGCGGCAATTTCCTCAATACCGATGCCTCCTATCCTGGAATTCATCCCCTTGAAATATTTCTCGAGAAAGTCCTGGCTCAATCCCACCGCCTCGAAGATCTGCGCCCCGCGATAGCTTCTCAGGGTGGATATTCCCATTTTCGACATGATTTTAAGAAGTCCCTTATGGATGGATTTCAGATATTTTTTCTCCGCCGTCCTGTAGTCGTTGCGGATTTCGCCCCGGCCTGTCAGATCATCTATCACCGAAAGAGCCATATATGGATTGATGGCGGTCGCCCCGAACCCGAACAGCAGCGCAAAGTGCATGACCTCGCGGGCTTCGGCGGTTTCGGCGATAATCACTATCTGCATTCTTTTCTGTTTGGATATAAGATAATGGTGTACGGTCGATACTGCCAGGAGCGAGGGGATGGCTGCCCTGTCTGCATCGACATTCCTGTCGCTGAGTATTATGTAGTTGTATCCGTCGTCCACAGCCTTTTCCGCCTGCCGGCACAGCCCGTCCAGCGCCGAAGCCATTCCGGCATGTCCCTTCTGCGCCTCGAATACCATCGGGAGCGACAGGGCTCTGAATCCCTTGTATCCCAGGTTTACGAGAATGTCAAGCTCGTCGTTTCCGATAACCGGCATGTGCAGCTTGACCATCTTGCAAAGCTCGGGCGAAGGCTCAAGGAAATTGCTGTCCTGACGTCCGATATACAGCGAGAGCGACATCACAAGCTCCTCGCGGATAGGGTCTATCGGAGGATTGGTTACCTGCGCAAACAGCTGTCTGAAATAGCTGTACAGCAACTGCGGTTTGTCCGACAGCACAGCCGGCGGGGTATCGTTTCCCATCGAGCCGACCGGCTCCTTCGCGTCGGTAGCCATGGGGACGATTATCCGCTCGATATCCTCTTTCGTGTATCCGAAGGCGTGCAGAAACTCCCTGTGAGTGTTTACCCTGTGCTTAATCACGCGCCCCGAGGATATGCCGGACAGCATGATCCTGTTTTTTGCCAGCCATTCCCCGTAGGGATATGCCGCCGCAAGTTCGTTTTTGAGATCGGAATCGTAGTATATCCTTCCTTCCAGAGTGTCGATCATCAGCATTTTACCCGGCTGCAAACGTCCCTTTTCCTTCACTTCGTCCGCCGCAAAAGGCAGTACACCCGCTTCGGAAGCAATCACTATGAGATCGTTTTTTGTGATCAGGTAACGGGCTGGACGCAGGCCGTTCCTGTCCAGCATCCCTCCGGCATACCGTCCGTCGGTAAACAGCAGTGTCGCAGGTCCGTCCCAGGGTTCCATGATTACGCTGTGATATTCGTAAAACGCCTTCAAGTCGTTCGATATCGGGTTTTTCTCGTTCCAGCTCTCGGGGACGAGCATGGACAGTGCGTGCGGCAGGCTTTTTCCCGCCATGACAAAGTATTCGAGCACATTGTCGAGCGAGGCGCTGTCGCTCATGCCGTCCTGGACGATGGGGAAAATGCTTTCCGCTTCGCCCAGTTCCGGCGTTTTCAGCAGACTTTCGCGCGCCTGCATCCAGTGCCTGTTTCCGCGGATGGTGTTGATTTCGCCGTTGTGTCCCAGCAGGCGGAATGGCTGAGCCAAATCCCAGGTCGGCAGCGTGTTGGTGCTGAAACGCGAATGTACCAGCGCCAGTCCGCTTGTGAAATACGGGTTGCTCAAGTCGGTGAAATATTCCCGCAACTGTGTCGACGTCAGCATTCCCTTGTACGTAAGCCTCTGGGACGAAAGGCTTACGATGTAAAAACCGTGCGCCCTGACCGATGAAAGCGCGCTGATTTTCTTCTCGATCTTTTTCCTTGCTACATATAGTCTGACTTCCAGATTGCCGGGGTTTTCTTTGGCAAGCACGTATATTTGCCTGATATCCGGCTCCGAGTTTCTCGATATTTCGCCCAGAATGTCGGGACTGGTCGGCACATCCCTGACTTTCAGCAGCGACAGGCCTTCGCCTTCCAACACTTCGTTTATGACTTCAAGACACTGTTCCGCAAGTTCCCTGTCTTTCGGCAAAAACAGAATGCCCGTTCCGTACTTCCCCGGCGCAGGCACGGGAATGCCCTGTAAAAGAGTAAACTCGTGAGGGATCTGTACTGTTATTCCCGCTCCGTCTCCTGTTTTGTTATCGGAACTTTCGGCGCCCCGATGCAGCATGTTTTCAAGAACCCGCAGGGCTTTTTCGACAATATCATGAGACTTGTCGCCTTTGATGTGCGCTACAATTCCAACTCCGCAGGAATCATGCTCAAAACCATATTCATATAAATTTTTTCCTTCCATAGCTGTTGTGTCAATATGTACTTTTTCCTAAAATTTTCATCAATATTATTCCAATCTCTTACAATTTTTCATAAAAAACAACCAGACAGGAGAAAATTCATATCCGGTTGTCAAATATAAACCTCGTAAAAACGGTGCAATATTAATGAAAATATTTTTAATCGGGGAAAAAATGTTTGCAGGAGGGATACGGCAAAAATTATGATATGGGACTGCCTTCCATACCGTGAAACGGCTTGAAAAATCATCAAGTTAAGCCATAAGTAACTCTGAAATAGCGTCATCATTAGCACAAAGCAACTCCCTGCTGTGACGGTCAGCAATTTCAGGATAGTTAATGAAGAGAGCAAATTTGTTATAGATTCAATTAAAACTTGTGCGATTTCTACGACTTATATAATAAAAAAATACCAGCATGTAAAATGCTGGCATTTTTCTTTTTTAAATATTCACTCATTAAAATTAATCAGAACTGTGACCCCGACAGGGCTTGAAATATCCAATTTTACGATTTGCGTAAAATAAATTAAATCACATATTTTTTAATATTAATCCAATAAATTATGTGCCATAAGATTCTGATATGCATTTAATAAATTGGAGAACGTTTGAAAATATTGCATACATGTTGTGCAAAATACTTACCTTTGCACAACGAAAATACAATAAGACATGGCAACAGTTAAGGCATTTATTAGAACGACGGCAAAAGGGAAAGACGCAAATATACGTTTCCGGTATTCGGACGGTCGCAACATACAGCTTTTCCATAAAAGCGAAATCATGGTTAACCCGGACACCTTTGATAAAAAAAGGGAATGCATTAAGGCAAAAATAGTTTTTAACACAGGGCAAAGGCAAAAAATCGACAGGCTCATTACCGAAAGAAAGGATCTAATCAAAAACCTGTGCATCGGAGCGGACAGGAACACTCTTACATCCGAATGGCTTGAAAACTCAATCTACAGAATACTCCATCCCGAAAAATACACGAATGAAAAGCAATCGTTTTTTGATGCCTTTGAAGAATGTGTATCGAAACGCAATATCTCGGAAGCGCGTAGAAGGCATTTTCGCGTTGTTATTCGAGTATTAAAGCGTTACGAACTTTACATAAGAGAAAAGCAAAGCGATTTCATTCTGTCATTCGACACTTTTACTGTAGATATATTGCATGACGTAATAGACTTTTTACACAGGGAACACGAAATTTACGAGGTATATCCTGGCCTGTATCAAAAAGTCCCCGAATCCCGCATCCCCGAACCGCGCGGGCAAAACACAATAAACGGCATGTTGAAAAAAATGCGGACATTTTTTATTTGGGCTATTGATAATGGAAAAACAGAAAACAATCCCTTCAAAAAGTACACCATCGAAGAATCTGTTTATGGAACGCCTTACTATATTACCATCGAAGAACGCAACCAGCTGTACAAAACCGACCTTTCACACCGTCCCCAGCTTGCAGTGCAGCGTGATATTTTTGTTTTTCAGTGTCTCATCGGATGCCGTGTTGCCGACCTGTATAAATTGACAGGGCAGAACATCATCAATGGAGCAATAGAATACATTGCACGGAAAACAAAGGACGGGCGACCGGTTACAGTGCGCGTACCCTTAAACAGTATAGCAAAGGAAATTCTTGATAAATATTCCGGACATGAAGGCAAAACGCTTTTACCGTACATATCGGAACAAAAGTACAACAAAGCTATAAAAGATGCGTTTACTGTTGCCGGTCTCACCCGTAATGTGGTAATACTTGACCCTCTGACACGGGAAAGCGTAATCAAACCCTTAAACGAAATAGCGTCCTCGCACCTTGCCCGCCGTTGCTTTGTCGGTAATCTGTACAGGCAGGTAAAAGACCCGAATCTGGTAGGCGCTTTGAGCGGACACAGGGAAGGCAGCAGGGCATTTGCCCGCTATCGTGAAATTGATGAAGGGATGAAAAGCGAACTCGTGAAACTGCTGGAATAACTTTTTTAGAGCTAAAAAACATAATTACGGCGATTTTAAACACTAATTTAACGAAAAATATGTATCTTTGCACTTTATTTGATTATTTATGGCGGGAAAAATGTATAGTATGAGAGCAGAGGTTGTGGGATTGTCGCAGATAAAGACAAACGACGCAAATCCGCGGCAAATAAAGGACAGCAGGTTTACCAAGCTGGTAAACTCTATTCTTATTTTCCCCAAGATGCTCGAAATACGTCCGATTGTCGTCGATGACACTTTCACGGCCCGGAATATCAAAAGTCGTATATTGAACTGTCAAGCTGCAATCTGGGGTATTATGCGGAGTTTATTGAGCTGTTTACGAAAAAAAGCATGGATAAAACCGAACTTATAGAAAACCGAACAAATGGGCATAAGTAAATCAGCAAAAAAAGTAGATAGTCGACTGGAAATCATTGCTCCATTATTCCGGCGATGCTGCACATACCGCGAAATACAGAGCGAAGTAATGGCAAGGCTCAATTTAAAATCATATTCTCTCTCGACGGTAAAAGACGATATTGAACGATTGCTTGACCGTTGGCGGGAACAGGAGATTTCAGACGTGAACGATCGCGTCAATTTGGAACTCGTCCGCATTGACGAAGCTGTGCGTGAACTTTGGGAACAATGGGAAAAGTCAAAAGAGGATTATAAAAAAACCTCGAATAAACGGAAAGGCAAGCCACTTGAGGCGAAAAACAAAGAAACGGGAATACGCACCATAGAGCGTGAAATTCAGGAAACCGAAATGCGCTGTCTTGGCGACGTCTCCTACATTGCCGAAATACGGGCGCAATTAGCCGAACGGCGCAAACTGCTCGGACTGTATGCATCGGAAAAGTCCGAAATCATGCACGGACTTATAAGTCCGCCCTCGAAAGTGGTGGTAGAATTTGTCGATTTTTCAAATAACACAGATGGAGAAAACAATACAGATAGCGGAACTTCTGGATAAGACATGCGAACTGTACGATATTGCAAAAGAGGAAATAATATCAAGGGATACAAGCCAGAACGCGCTCGTTCCCCGCATCGTTTTTATAAACGTGGCAAAGGAATACGGCTGGACGTATGCGGAAATAGGGCAGGCGATTAACCGCACCCCTTCGGCGATATTCCACAGCATCAATTCAAAGCTGAAAAAGACGGCGCTGTATGAAAGGGGATACAATTCATTAAAAAACGCGACAATAAACGAAAGTGGAAGACAGTACTACTATATTGAATCATAAGGTAAACGGATCGTTTAAAGATGCGTTTTACACGGACAGGCAGATTATTGACTGCGTTGGCGGTCGCGGGCGTGGAGCGTCGTTTTTCGGCACGCAGTATTTCCTGTACAAAATAGTGTCGGAAGAATATTTCCGGGGAGTATTTCTGAGGCGCATACACAATGACATACGGAGCTCCCTTTTCCAGGACTTTAAAGACAGGATAGCGGAAACCGGACTTGAGAGCCTGTTTAAAATCAATGAAAACGAAATGACGGCAATCTACAGGCCTACCGGAAACAAAATCATAAGCAAGGGAACGGTAAGAGATTCCGGTCGTTCGGCAAACATGAAATCGCTGGCGGGATTTACGCACATACTTATTGAGGAAGCCAACGAACTCGACGAAACCGACTACGACACGCTCATTGTGTCGCTCCGTACAACAAAAGCCGAAACGAAAGTAATCCGGCTGTTCAATCCCCCGCCAATATCGCACTGGATATGGAGAGACTACAATCTGAAGGAACACGAGCCGGTATTTATCGACGGGAAAAAAGAAATATTCTGGGATTACAGTCCCAAATCGGATTCCGATATTGAAATGGTGCGCGCGACTTATCACGAAAACAGGGGAAACATCAACGAAAAAGCCATAGCGCTGTACGAAGGCTACAGGGAGAAAAACCCCGTCTATTACTACAACCAGATAAAGGGACTGATAACGGGCGGTATGAAGGGACGCGTCTATTCCGGCTGGGAAAAGATGAGCGCCGGAGAATTTGAAGCTATAGAGTGCCGGAACGTTTATATTGTCGATTTTGGATATTTCCCCGATCCGACTGCAGTGATACAGGTAAAATGGAAGAATAACGAAATCTATGTGCATGAACTGATTTACGAGACGGGACTTGACGACCTGATGCTTGCAAAGAGGTTTATCGACAGGGGCGTTTCTTACAGAAACCTGATTATTGCCGATTACGGGAACGGCGGCAATTTGCGGATAGTAACATTCCGCAGCGCCGGAAGCGGAGCATGGCGAAATATCGAAGGCTATCCGGACTTGCGGAAGGGCTTTTCCATGATGGCTGCAAAAAAGGGCAGCGGGAGCATTGCGTCCGGCATCAAGACAGTGCAGGGGCTAAAGGTTTATATGACGGAGAACTCCAAAAACGGCTGGCACGAGTATCAGAATTACATCTGGGCGACGGACAGGGACGGAGAACCGCTCGGCATACCGGTAGATAAAAATAACCACATTATGGACTGTATAAGGTACTTTGTTCAATACAGAATATCCATGCCGATTTAGAGTTAAAAACTAAAAGTTAAAAACTAAAAGTTTCGCAATGCGAGAGGAAAGTAATTTGTAAGGGGTTACAACAGGGGTTACAGCCTGTTTTTCTATTAGCCGCAATTTCGCAGGAGATTGCGGCTTTTATCGTTTACCCTATGTTTACCCTGTGATGTCCTGAAAACATTTTGAATCATTTTTGAATGTTTTTTGAATGCAGCGATACACGCATTCCGCATTCTGCTTTTCTTTGCAAAAAAATAGTATGACATTTTTTGGCAGAAATAAGGAAAAGAAAAAGGAAAGTAAAGAGGACTGCACGCCCGGACAAAGGGACTGGTTTTTTCCCATAAGCATGTCGGGGAGGGAGAATTTCTTTGGGCACAACTATTTTTCTGCCTACAGGCTCATATCCCAGGTACGGATGGTTATCGACAAAAGAGCCGAATGTCTGGCTTCGGCGGTTCCCTACATCCTGGACGGGGACGGGAACGAACCGCAGGGAGAAAACGCAAAAGCCGCCCGCAAACTTTTTGATACTCCAAACTTCACGCAGTCGTTTTCGGAACTGTATGTGCTGAAGGAAATATACCGTCTGATATACGGCTGGTCTGCGATATATCTTTTCCGGGGATTTCCAGGTGCAATACCGGCTGCAATGTTTGCCATACCGCCTTCGCTGCTGGATCTTCAGGTAAATAAGAACTATCTGGTGTATAATCAGAAGGATGCCAGCAATATTGTGAAGACAGTTAAAATATCGGGTACAAATTTCGATATAAACTTTTCAGACCTGATATTTTTCCGTGATTCGATTCCGAACACGGACAATCCGCTCATCTCCGATTCGAAAATGCAGGCGGTGTTTAACGAATACGATCTGGCGGCGGCAATATCGGAAGCCGAAAAGACGATAGTCGAGCGTCGCGGGGCTTTGGGCATACTCTCAAAAGACATAAACGATCCTACCAGCGTCGATTTATTTGATGAGGAACGGGAGGAACTCCAGGAGAGATATAAGGCTGCATACGGGATGACAATGTCAAAGAATCAGATAATCATCACGGGAATGGCTTTGAAATGGCAGCAGATGGCTTTGCCGGTGCGCGATCTGATGCTTATAGAGCTTGGCGAGGAGGCGCAAAAGCGTATTGCCGGAGTGTATGACCTGCCTTACAACCTCCTGCCCGGCGGTTTTAATTCCAAATATTCCGATCTGATAGAGGCAAAGAAATATCTTTATAGCTCAAAGGCAATTCCCACATCCGCAAGCGACGCAAAAAAGTTTGACGCCGCAATTCTCGAAAAATATGGGTTGCATTTGAAGCTGGATTATTCAGACATGTTCCTGTTTCAGGATGATTTAAATAGAAAGGCGACGGCAGTCAACGCTATTGTAAACGGGCTTAACGCCGCGTTTACGTCGGGAAACATAACAAGAGAAGAATGGCGGCTAAATGCAAGCCAGTATATAGAAATCGACCCGAACAAAACAATTAACAATTAATAATTAACAATTAACAATTAAGCGGGAAAAAGAATTATGGAGAAAGATAAATTACAGATAAAACGCGCAAATACACCGGCATTTTGCTACAGGGCGTATGCAAGGGACGTCAACAGAAAGGAACTTGAGGAAGGCTCAAGAATCGTAAAGGGCTACCTTGCATCGTTCGGAACAAAGGATGATGCCGGCGATATTCTCATAAAGGGATGCTTTGCCAAATCGCTGACCGAACACGGTCCCGATTCAAAGTCGAATCAGAAAATAGTGCACCTCTGGCAGCACGACCATAAGACGCCGCTCGGAAAATACCTTGTGCTGGAGGAAACAGAGCAGGGACTTTATTTCGAGGCGGAGTTTGACGGCATTCCCGAAGCTGACCGGGCAATCGCTCAGTACAAATCCGGCACGCTTAACCAGCATTCGTTTGGGTTCCGGTATATCTGGGACAAAATAGAATACTCAAACGAACAGGACGCTTTTATCGTGAAGGAGGTCGTACTGTTCGAAGGTTCTACCGTAACATTCGGATGCAATCCGAACACTCCGTTTCTGGGCTTCGGCAAATCTGCCGAGCACGACCGCAACATATTGAAGTCGCTCGAAGCGGAAACGGAAATTACACTTTCGGCTTTGGGCTACGAAAAGCAGCTGGAGGTAAGAAAAATAATTGCAAAATATCAGTCACTCGTTGATTTTAAGCCGATCGACAAAGAATCACTTAGAAGTAAACCGGAGCCGACAAAGAAAATAAGTATTAACGATTTATTCTAAAGTGTTTAAAAATGAATAAAAAAGATTTTGACCCTGTCAGGCTTGAGGTTAGAAAGAAAATCTCGGATCTGCAAAACAGGGAAGGCGTCAGCGAGGACGCCAAAAGTACTTTCAAGGCTATTGAGGAGGCGTTTGAAAAAACGTTTGACAGTATTGGTCAGATAGCCGAGAATGGCAGCGGGCTGTCGGAGATTGAAACGAAGCTCACGGATTTCTCCGGGAAATTTGATGCTATCGAAAAAGCCAAGTATGGCGACACAATCGACGCAATCAAAACGGCGATGGAAGATTTGAAAGGCAAGTTGAAGGTAGAGACTGACAAGCCGGCTCAGACGTGGAAGAGTTTTTATGAGGAACATAAGGACGCTTTCAAGAAACTGAGGGAAACACGTCAGGATTTGCCTTTCTCTGAGATGAAAGCCGCGAACATAATCATGACAGGCAACATCACGCCTACTCCCAATCCGTACTATCCGGCAACGACGCTCATTCCCGGAATATTTCCGGTTGTGAATCCCGCGCAGAGGATACTCGACTACGTAAGCCGGGGGACCGTGGGAACTCCGAACGTGGCTCTGATTAACGAGGTAAACGGAGAGGGCGACGCGGCATTCATTGCGGAAGGCGCCTTAAAGCCCCTGATGGATTTCGATTTCAAGACCGAAAACGCCGTAGTAAAGAAAATCGCCGTCAAGGTAAAGGTATCGGAAGAGATGCTCGACGATATTGAGTTTATGGCTTCCGAGACCGAACGTCTGATTTTTGACAAGCTGCAAAGAAAGTTGCGGGCGAAAGTACTGTCCGGAACAGGCGCGGGAACGGAAATCAAAGGCGTTGCAACTTATGCCGGCGGTTACGCTCAAACATGTCTGGACGGCAAAATCGCATCTCCCGGACTGCCGGAAGTGCTGAAAGTTGCGGCATCCCAGATCAAGTCGCTTGGCTTTGACGGAAACCTCGTTGCATTCGTCAATCCCTGCGATTACACGGAAAACGTGCTGAGAAAGGATGCGAACGGGCAGCTTCTGGATTTCAGCGAAATACTGAAGGGAATCGAAGTTGTGGAAACGGGCGAAATCGACCCTGACGATTTCCTGATTGGAGACCTGTCAAAATACCGCTTCCTTGTTTACAAGGATTATTCTGTCCGTTACGGATACGGAACCAACGCAGCCGGCAGTGATTTCGAGACAAACATTATTACGATTATCGCAGAAATGCGCGTACTCGGCATAATGTCTCAAAACGAAATCGGCGCACTGGTAAAAGACAGTATTTCAACTGTAGTAGGCAATATTGAACAGGCGTAAAATAAAGTGTTATGGCAGAAGTAAAGAAGGAAGAAAAGAAGGTCGTAATCAGACTGACTGACAAGGCTGTCGTTGAGGCGACGGAAACGAATCCCGCAGTAAAAAAGGGACGCATGAAAGCCGGGCAGAAATATGAAGTTCACCCGAATCATGTAAAGTATCTTACAGGAAACGGATACGCTAAACTGATTGAGGGGTGATTGTGGATTTCGGCATATTCGAAGGTGAAATCATGATCGGGCAGCTCGAAAGTCCGCCGGTTCAGGAATCCGTGCAGTGGTTTATCGACAGGTACGAACCCGTATTTTTGCGGGAACAGCTTGGCGTGGCGCTGTACATGGAATTTGTAGACGGGCTTTCGCGGGAGTCTGTTGAGGATAAATGGATAACGCTTAAGGATATGATGGAATATCCCGCTGCGGAATATATCTATTGTAAATACATGCGCAATCAGAGCATGGAAACATCCGGCGTGGGCGCTGTCCTTACGGATGTGGACACTGCAAGGAGAGTTTCCCCATGGGAGAAAATTGTACACGCATGGAACGACATGATTGATTTAACGCAGGATATTCATCACAGACTGAGCGCCAATCCCGAATACCCCGATTATTGCCGGAAAAAAAGATACAGTAAAATTAATTCATTCGGACTGTGACTTTTAGAGTTAAGAACTAAGAACTAAGAGTTAAGAGTGATAATCGTTGTTGACATAATGCGTAAGGTCGTTGAAAGAACGGCAAAAAGGTACGGGAGCGATGTGCTTTTCTTTCACGGGCATATACACGAAATCGCTGTCGAGCTGAAACAGCGCAGCGATAGCGCCAAATACCGTGAACAGAAATATCCGTGCATCATGATGCTTGAGGATTTCCGGGAGACACATTCGACCGGCAAGCCCTGGGACATGGAAGCGGATGTTCAAGTACTGATTGTTGCGGGTTCGGACATGAACTACACGTCCGACGAACGGATTGAGAAGGTTTTCAAACCTGTTTTGTATCCGATATGCGACGCTTTTATCTCCGCGCTGAAAGGCTCATCACGGATACTGTCTGTTCCGTCGAGTAATTTAAGGTATCTGAAAATTGACAGGCACAAGTGTACATCGGCATTTCTCAGGGAAGTCAGCTATGCTAACGAATCTACAAAGTCGCAGAACACCGCGGCTTTGCTTGCCGATCACCTTGATGCCATTGAATTGAATTTGAATTTAAAATTAATGGAATTGGAAGATTGTTAAAAAATTTGTTTAAATTATGGCAAATATAACTTTTTGTGGAACATCGGGCGGGAACACAGGTCTCCCGCGCTGCGATGCCAAAATGAACACGCCGACGGGAGTGATATTCGTTCCGCGTGATGCAAGCATTTCCGAAGCGGATGCGGACGATTTGATTGCAACGATACAGAGCAGGATAAAGGACGACAGTTCACTCCTGCGCTGGTATCCTGTTATCGGAATCGAGCAGATTACCGACAGCAGCGAAGAGCCTGTTACCGGCAACCTTGCGGCTACCGGATACAGCGAGAAACTCAGGGACGGAGCGGCAATATACCTCTTCGAGTACCCTGCAAGGGTTTGCAAAGCGAAAGTCCTTAAGCAGTTTGATCAGTGGGACGGCGGCGCATACGTGATTACGGGCGACAAAAAGCTCTGGGGACGCGTAATGCAGGATAACAGCCTGGCGCCTTATCTCCCGTCATCCGTGGCGGTGTACGGCGGCGGCTTCAACGACGGGCAGAACATCATCACATCGAAACTCCAGATCAATTTCGGAGCGCAGGGCGCTTTTATCGAGCGCAGCGGGTTCTTCGGGTTTGAGGAGGAGGATGATATCGACAGCATTGTCGGACTGCAGACGGCAAATATCCTGTCCAGCGGGACGCTGAAATACAAAGCCGTTACCAAATGCGACCGTCAGAATCTGTACGACCTTTACGGCTCTACGCTGGCGGCTACTACGCTCTGGAAGGTAACGAAGGCTTCCGACGGTTCGTCCGTTACCGTTACTGCCGTAACCGGTAACGCATCGACAAAGGACTACAGCCTGACATTCACCGCTCCCTCGGAGAAGTATTTTGTCTCCCTTGCAGCCGTTTCCGTACTGGAGGCAGCCGGGATTGTAGGCTATGAATTTGACCGCTTAACCGTTAATCCGTAAGGCAATGAAGATTGAAAACGTGGATTTCGACGTCAGAGCCGTTGCGGGAATGACTGAAAAGCAGTTCATCGAAACGCATCTCTCAACCGTCCGGACTGACCTGCCGGTTGAAACGCGGGAAAAATGGCTTGCCATGGCATACGGAAAGATAAGCGGAAGAAGGAAAAACGCCGAAAAGACGTCTGAAAAGGCGACTGAATTGGATTGATTACTCATTGTGTTTTTATTTGATTGGGGAGGGGAAATTCCCCTCCTTTTTTAGTTAAGAACTAAGAACTAAGAACTAAGAGTTGCCTGTCGGCGGCATGAGGACAATGAAATAAAGACTTTAAAGACTTTAAGGGCCTTAAGGAATGGAACAGTGAAAGAAATGGAAGAAATGAATAAATAATAACAGTGAATTGGGAATCAGGAATCATGGGTTGCATTGCGCAACTCTTAACTCTTAGTTCTTAGTTCTTAACTCTGAAAGTATGACGATAGATGAAGTTTTAAGACTGTATCAGGCAATAGACCCTGTTCAGATGGCGAAAGACCTCGTAAATGCAAACGAGGGCAATATCCTGGATATTAACAGGAATCAGCTGCGTATCGGTTTCGATTCCGAGGGCAACGTGGTACGTCCGAAGTATGCAAGAGCCGCATACGCGCGCAAAAAGCAGAAAATGGGTTCGCGCGCTCCGTATGCAACGCCGGATCTGCTTTATTCGGGAAGGTTTTACAATAGCCTGAAATTCGATGCCGGGTTCAGGGTTTACAGCGATGGAGTGCCTTATGCGCCATGGCTCCGGCAGCATTACGGCGGCGATATATACGGATTCAATGACAGGAATCTGGGACTGTACAGAAGCATGTACAGAAACGAATTGGAGTTAAAAACTAGTGGAAAATAAGGGCTTTAAGGTCTTTAAAGTCTTTAAGGTCGCGCGATGCAAGGCAAGTTTGATAAAGAAATTAAACAGTAAAAGATTATGGAAAAGAAAAAAAAGATTGAATATCAATATGGAGAATAACAGAACCGCCGACAGGCAACTCTTAGTTTTTAACTTTTAACTTTTAACTCTTATGTGTGGTTGTGAGGAAGTAAAGGCAAGGAAGAATCTCGAGCAAATTGAGAGGATGGCGAAAAGGCTTGCAGTGGCGAAGTCAAACAAGACAGGTAAAACGGAAATGTATGTTGTTTATGAGTGCAAAAACGGGAATCCGGACTTCATGGAAGAAAGCGACTGGGAAAAGGCTATCGGGGAAGGTGCGGAATATGTCTTTATTAAATACATATCATCAATCGGATAAGACGCCGCTATGGAGGTTCGTCGATGCCATGAAGGGCAAAACACGCGCTTTACGGCGTTTTCCCTTGCCTTTCGGCAATACGGGAACCGCCCTTATGATGCTTTATGACGATTATGGCGTTCTGTCCGGCAGCCGGCATTACAGGAATGAAATCGACAGGCTGAAAAATGTTATGACGCGAAATAACCGCATTGTAAGGCTGGAAATTGCGATTCACACCGGCGATTCAAGGCTCATGCGCAAGCTGACAGGCTCGGACAATGTAAGCGTTGCTGCCGGGACACTGAAGCTCTGGCTGCACGAATACGAACAGACGCCCGAAAACCAAAGCCCGGAACAGAACGGCGGCGGGTTTGAATCCGCAATTACCGAAATATCGAAGTACATGGGATTCCGAATTGACCCGAAAAGCGTAACGGTAGCCGAATTTGCATCAATGATAAAAAAATACGGCGAAGAATTGAAGGCGAAAACTAAGACTAAAAGACTTTAAGGGCTTTAAGGACTTTAAGGTCGCGCGATGCAAGGCAGGCGGGACAAAGAATAACAGGGCTACCGACAGGAAACTTTTAGTTCTTAACTCCCATGTTTTATCTGGTTTCCTGTGAGTTTCCCGTATCTTTGCCCGCTTTCGCTGATTTTGTATATCCCGTGCGAATCGAGATTGACGCTGAGACTTGACTTGGATTCCCTTATTGCATTTGCCAGCTTTCTTGTCTGCTTTTCGACCGCCGAATCAAAAGACAGCTCAATTGCCTTTGCGCGCACTGATTCTATTCCGTGCGGACTGTCAAAGATGCGCATGTCCGGTTTGAAAACGTCATCTGCAGAAGGTAGCACGATTGAATGTTTCGGCAAATTCGGAATAAGCGTGGGCTGCGCTCTGCTCTTCCATACACGCCCGGACGGTTCTATTACCGTCTCTTTTCTGTATGCGTCTCCCAGAATGGCGGGACCTCCAGGGTGGTCGCATGTTCCCTCTGCATACTGCGGTATGGGCTGGGCGAGTATCGTGGCTATCTGCAGGGCTGTTATTCCGGCAAGCGTCGCTATGAGCGGGAATGCTGCCGGCAAGCCTACGGACGCTATTGTCTTTTGGATGCCCAGCGCTCCGTCGGCTGTCGCTTTGGCTATTGCGAAGGCTTTTTCAAATTTTGCCTGCCTGATTTGCATTTCACGTTTTTTCTTTTCTATCTCCTTTGCTTGCGCCTCTGCCCGCGCTTCAATAATCATTTTGCCTTCCGCTATTTCCTCTTCTGTTTTTCCGGACTTTTCGAGGGCTTCAATTTCAGCGTCCTTGCGCTCGTTTATTTTAGCAATTTCGGCGTCGTAACGCTGTATCTGCTTTTCGAATTGAGCGGAAAGAATCGTTTCGGCAAAGTTCCACGCTTCCTGCTGAAGCTGTTTTTTTGCGTCCGCGAGTTTCTTTTCCCTGTCGAGTTCATCATCCCGCAATTTCTGCATGTCATCAAGATGAATCTTTTCGTTTTTCAGCTCAAGTTTACGTATTTCGTCATTAATTTTTTGACGTTCCTCACCGCTCAGGGTTTCCATGTTCAGCAGATTTTTCAACAAATCTATTTCCGTCTGAACGGATTGCTTGCTGTATTTTACCTGAATCCTGTATTTTTCCTCCTCATATTTTTCCTTGCTTATTTTACCGTTTCTGTATTGCTCGAAAAGCCTTTTTTCCTCCTCGATTTGCTGCATTTCGAGCGCCTCCTGAAACGCTCCGATATTGCCTTTCAGTCTCTCTATTTCTTTTTTCGCATATTTTTCCTGAATATCGTCGATTTTTTTCTGATATTCGTTTTCCATCTTTTCTCTTTCGAGCGCGTGAAGTTTAACGACTGCGGTTTTCTCCGTTTCGAGTTTTTCAGCTAATTCGAGTTCCCTGTTCGCTTTTGCTTCAAAGATTTTAGCGTCTATCCCTGTTTCTTCGGTATCGTCCTGTATCGCCCGCATCAAACGTTTTTCGTCATAATACTGCTGTAACGCCTCAAGTCTTTGCTGCAGAGACTTTTCCTCATCATCGGCAATCTTTTTCAGCGGTTCGGATATGCTTTCGAATCCCAGATCATTGATTTTCTTTTGGACGTCTTTAATTCGCTTATCTACCTCGTCGATTTTCTTTTGAGCGGCGTCGGCTTCCTTTTGCGCCTCGTTTGCTTCTTTTTTATCCGATTTATTCTTTTCGCCGGTCAGCGTTTCGAGTATCTTTTCTGCATCTTTTAAGGCTTTTTCGCGTTCCGCAATTGTCGCCTCAAACGTTTCAGACATTCCGGCAATTTCTTTTCCGGCACGCAGGTCGTCGAGTTCCTTTTTAAGCGCTTCGACGTTTTGCCTTGCGGCGGTTATTTCCCTGCTTATGTCAAGTTCCGGCGTTTCCTGTTCGCTGCTTTCAGGAAACAGGGTGTCCAGGTAGCTTTGCCACTCCGCATTTATTTTTTTTGTTTGCTCCTGTACTTTCTTGCCTTCGTTGGCTGCTTTTTCCAGATTTCTCCAAAAATCAGAGAAAAGACCGCCGTCGGTATTTAATTTGCCGCCCGCCTCCCTGTATGCTTTTTTAAAATCGTCAATTGCGGACATATCGTTGTTACTGACACGCTCTATTAGCTGATCGGTAATTGCCTTAAAACGTCCTTTTTCACTCTCTGAAAAATCACTTATTAAAAAGCCAAGATTTGAGAATACCGATTCGTTTGCTTCCGCTACTTTCTTTTGCAGTTCCGCAATCTGTTCGCCCTGCGCTTTGAAGGCGAGATTTTCAGCCATTGCCTTTGTTACGTTTTTTTGCGCCGCTTCGATTTCCTCAAGCGTGGATTTTTCAGTTAATTGATTTTTTAAGTACTGTCCGTATCTGGAATTGATTTCGTCGATTAAGCGCCTGCGTTCGTCCGTGCCTGCGTTCGTCTTTTTTAATGCGCCAAACAAATCGTCTATGCCGGCCTTCTCCCTGCTTAATTCGTCATTGAATTTGCTCATAGCCTTTGTAGATTCGTTCGCTTTTGATGTAAAGGAACTGAAAAGCACAACCGCTCCCGCCAATACGGACAGGAATAATCCTATTGGATTTGCTGTTATGGATTTGGTAAAAACCTGCCATGCATAAGTCGCTCCTCTGATATTCCCGGTCAACAGGGAAACCGCAGCCCCCCATAACAGACTTAATTTTGGAAAAACCGCCGCAAGTTTATATCCCAGATTAACGGCTGCGTTCCATGCCGCCTGCGCTATTGCCGCCCTTTTTACGTACAGCGTATATGCTATTATTGCCGTTCCCGCAATAACAATCTGCTTTCCGTATTTCGCAAGCAGATCGACGATTTTCACAACAGAGCCTGCCAGCATTCCGGATACCTTACTCCACAGGTCGCCAATCCACAGTATTTTGCCGCCGACATGCAACATTGCGTTTTCCCATTTCACGGATGCCTGCTGCTGTCTGTCCGCTACCGTTATGGCTAAATCGCCCTGTTTTTCAAGTTCCTCGTTTATCAGTCCGATTGCTCCCCCTACGAAATCACCGGTCTCTTTAGCGCGTGCCTGCAATTCCGATGCCGAAATGCCGAGATTGTCAAGAATAAGCGCGCTTTTACGTCCCAGCCCGGTTATTATTGATTCCGTTAAGTGATCTATGCTTTCGCCTGTTTCCTGCGCTCTCTGCTGGGCGAATTTCAACAGAGTGCCAAGCTGGTCGGCAGGTATCTTAAACATGTCGGCACGCACCGCAGCCGTCATCAGGTCGAGGTCGGAGACCGTTCCTTTTGTTTGCGCCCTCAGATTTTCGAGCAGATGAGGGTCGTTCAGTTTTTCGAAGGCGGTCGTAATACCTTCGGCTTTTGCGGCTATATCAATAGCTTCGGAGGCTACATCCTTTAAGCCGATTAATATTTCCCTTGCGCCAACAATCAAACCAAGACCTGCCAGTCCCTTTTTTATCGCATCGAAATAGTTTCCGACATTCCGCTGGTCTCTGCCGGTAGCGTGTTCGAGTTCCTTTAACTCGTCGGAAAGTTTGCGTATATCCTTTGCCGCCTGTTTTCCCGCGTCGCTTTTTCTTATTGAGGCGCTCATTGCATCGTATGCCTTAGTCATCTGGTTCAGCTTTGCGCGCAGTTCCTCGATGCTTCCCGCAGCGGCGTTTTGCTCCTTTACCTGATTGCGAAGTTCCCGGTTATTGCCTGCAATCTGCTGTCTCAATTCCTCAAGTTTCTTTGCTTCGGCGGTTTGCAGCGCGGTTTCCCTTGCCTCAAGCGTCTGTATCTGGTTCAGTATTCTGATTCTTTCGCGTTCGGCTGCCGTCGTAGCGTCAAGCAGAGCCTTATTTTGCGCAAGGAGCGGAATAAGATTCTGCAGTGTGGATATTTTATTGAGTTCGCCGTTCAGCTTTTGCGCCTCGTCGGAAAGGTTTTTCATCACGGCAGAATTGTCCGCAAGTTCCTTTTTCAGTTTATCCAGACTGTCAATCGCCGACTGGCTTACAATCTGGTCAATTATTCCATTATTTGCCATCTTTTCAGAGTTAAAAAAACTAAAAGTTAAAAACTGAAAGTTGCCATACGGCAGCCCTTTCTTTTTTGCAAAGAAAGAGGAAAAACACAGTGCGTGTATCGCTGCATTCAAAAAACATTCAAAAATGATTAAAGAACGTTTTGAATGTTTTTTTAATCATTTTTGAATGTATCGCACCTCCGTACTGCCGGAGATAATATTTTTGCAGTATGGATACAGGCAAATTATATATACCGAATTTGAATGCGATTCCTCTCTTTCTGAAGGATCAGTTGCCGCGCGACGGCTATTCAGTCAAATATGAGCAGGGAGATATGACATGCATTCAACTGTTCTGTATCGACGCGGAGTTTGAGGTCAAAATATACCTGCGCGATGTTTCCGGCAAACTGACAGGCACGTTTGCTGTCAATACATCGACAGTAAGGGACGAAAACGGCATTATGATAAGGTTCTACACCGCATTAATCAAATTTTCGCAGGTAAACGAGGGAGGATATTATATTGAAATCTCAATAAAGAACAATATCGGAGAGGTATGTTCGTACTACAGTCCGTGCATTGACGTGCGGAAAAGGCACAGAAAAACATTCCTTACAGAATATTTCAACTCCGAAAACATAAACAATGTGCTGTTTGACAACGGAACATCGTTTGCCCTGCGTGTCGAGGGCGGTTTTCTTCCGAAGTCATACATACCGAAAGTTCAGGAAACGATATATCAGAATCAGAGCGTGGAGTTCAAACTGCTGCAGTCGATGCCGTACAATTCCAACACCCTGACCGTGGGACGCGAGAGAGGCGTCCCCGACTGGATTTTTGATAAGGTTCACAGGGCTCTGTCATGCGACAATACCATTATCGACAATGTGGCAATGACAAAAATCGAAGGGGCTGCATGGTCGCCAAATGAGGAGGAGGGATATAATTTCCGCACATGGAAGATTGAGCTTGTGCAGAATAACGACAATATCAGCCGTCCCGTTCTGTGTGTTGAACAGGCTGTTTACACCTGCTCCTACGAGTGGCTCGACGCCGACGCGGTCTGTCAGCTTGAGCCGGATAATGTGATTGAGACGGTTGAGTTTGCGGAGTATGTGTGTCAGGTAGCGCAGCCGCTTGGTAATGCCTTTGCCAAAACAGCCACTTACAGACGCTACGTAAACGGCGAACTGCAGGAGGAAATAACAAAGTCCCTGCTTACCGACGTAAACCCGGTATTGACCGAATCGCAGTATCAGCTGCTGAATGTTCCGGACGTGGAGGAACGTGTTGCGGCGGTTATCTACCTGTTCGATGTGGAGACCGAGCCGGAATATTTAAGCGAAGCGGTCATCGGGAATGCGGAATGCATGAACCCCGAATACGTACCCGTAACATTCGAGGATGTCTTTATT